>NZ_JAJKFQ010000012.1 GCF_020966635.1 Stieleria sp. JC731
CTGCGGCAATTGGAACGCGAATCCCACGCCGACGACAAATAACAATGCCGTGCACCGAAGGACGGGAGTCGACGGTTTTGAAGTGGTTAGTCTCTTGGCCCGTCCTCGGTGACGGCAGACGTTCGCCGATGGAAAACCAATCAACGTGATTCCTGACGCTCATATTTCCAAGCAAGACGCGATTGCCGCGATCTCAGAATTTAGGGCTGCGCATAAGCTGATCTCCGCTCTGCAGAAGCAGGCAATGGATCGATGGTCCGCCGGTGAGGACTTCGCTTACACTGATGAAGAACTCGCAAACTACAAGGCGGCCCGCGATCACTTGCTGAGATCACTGGAACGCAATCCGTTCAACCCAACTGTCCATTGGTTGCTGGCGAATGCTTACGGTGAGATTGACGACGACACGTCCAAGCTGATGAAATATTACAATTCGTCACTGGAACTTGACCCTAATGACGATGATGTATTGGTCGCCAGAATGGGCATGCACATGAAAGCTGGACGTTTTGGTGACGCCCAGAGGGACCTGATCCGTCTGCAACAACTTGGGTCGTCTCATGCGGGGCCCATGGCGGAACACCTACGCAAAGCAAAAGACAACGGCGAACCAGCGGATGCACGTGAGTCGCCGAGTTGAGTTTATTGAAGTGGTCAGTCGTTCGCGGCGACCACGTGATCCGTATCGTTCGCGCGGGTAGATGAACCGCTGGATGATTCATCTCTTTCTCAGTTGGTCATCGTCTATCGCGGTTCAAAGCATTTGGATCCGGCCCTTCTGATTTCAAGTGTCAACAGATCGCTGATCGCTGCAATTGAATTTGCGTTTTGATTGTTGCTCGTGAACGTGGCTCACGAGATTTCACGAGACGACAGTTTCCTGACGGTCGCAACTGAATTCACGGTTTGATTATGTTGCTTGAACAAGGCCCATCTGAATTCATGGGATAGCAGTTTCCTATTGATCGCACGTGTTGTAGCGGTTTGATTTCGGCTCCGAGAAAGCTGATCAGACGCCCTAACCGCCGGCGGAAAAATACATGCTCGTTCCCCTTGGCAATTCGAATCGGGTAGACTTGTCGAGAGCGATGTACTGCTGGCCGTGGTCGTGTGTACCACGCGAACCATGACATGAACCGAAGTGACGGAGTCGGGGTTTTCGAAGTGGTAAGTCGTCCGCCGTCACTCGGTTATGTCCGCCGTTCGCGCGGGTGGTTGTGACTGCGATAACCAACGTCTGTCTTCAATGCTGCTGAATCCGGCCCATCTGATTTCACGTGGCAAGTGTTTGATGTTCGCCGCAAGTGAGTTAACGGTTTGATAGTCGTGCTTGATCGCGGCCCACTGGATTTATCGCGACAGCAGTTTCCTGTTGATCGCAATTGAATTCACCGTTTGATTATCGTTGCGGATCACGGCCCATCCAATCCAAAGGGACAGCAATTTTCTTGTTGATCGCATTTGATGTCACGGTTTATTTCTGCTCCGAAATGGCAGGTCAAACGCCCTACGCGCCAGCCGAAAAATTCATGCTGGTTCCCCTTGGCGATTCCAATCAAGTAGACTTGTCATCAGCGATGTGGTGCAGACTGTGGTCGTGTGTACCACGCGAACCATGACATGAACCGAAGTGACGGAGTCGGGGTTTTTGAAGTGGTTAGTCGTCCGCCGTCACTCGGTTATGTCCGCCGTTATGTGCGTATGAACAACGTCCGGTTAATCAAGGAAATTCCGAAGAAGCGACTTAGTTTAGTCTCTGGTGATCCTACTAGGTTCCCTGTGATTGGCGATCTTGGTGAATCCGACCATTGCTACTCAACTCAGGGAGGTCCGATGGTTCTTGTCCTTTTTCGTACAGCAGATGGAGCCACCGAATGGGAAGCGGAGGCGTATTGGAATGAGTTGGAAGCGTCAATCGCGACAGAGGTCGATATGGACGCATTGTTTGATGCGAACGCTTTGTACCAATCTGGGAACTCCCCATGGACTTTCTTCGCATACCCAACCAAAGTTGCTCGAAAAAATGGTTTGCCACCTGATGGCGACATAGAAATGCTAATTGCTGAACTTCAGAAACGAGGCCTGCCTCTGACTATCTGGGTTAACGCTCGCGACGAGGGGACATCCTATATTGCTTGCCGGGTTCATGACAGGTCGCGACTAGAGCAGGCGATCGCTGACCTCGAGGACTCCGGCGTACTTGAAGAGTCTTTTCTAACTGACCGCTCTACTCAGCTCTTCGCCTGGGCTGGCAGTAGCACATAACAATGCGATGCACCCGAGCGGCGGAGTTGACGTCATTTGGGTTTTAGTTTCATCTCGATCGCCGCCGCCAGGTGATCGCTACCGTTCTGCCGTGAACGAAGATTCAACCATTCACTGAGATTTTCAGCGACAATTGTTACGCGACGTCTACAACGGACTGCTTTACATCGGTGACGCGATCTCGGCCCGTGACCTCAAGCAGAT
>NZ_JAJKFQ010000013.1 GCF_020966635.1 Stieleria sp. JC731
TTCCTCATGATCGCTTCTGATATCACGGTTTGTTTTCTGCTCCGAGATAGCGGTTCAAACGCCCTATGCGCCAGCCGAAATATCAATGCTCGTTCCCCTTGGCGATTTGAATCGGGTAGACTGGTCTGCAGCGATGTGGTGCAGACCGTGGTCGTGTGTACCACGCGAACCATGACATGAACCGAAGTGACGGAGTCGGGGTTTTTGAAGTGGTTAGTCATCCGCCGTCACTCGGTTATGTCCGCCGTTCTGCCATGGAAAGAATTCAATTCGACATCACAGCATTTGTTGAGCGAGGTGTTCTCGGCCCGATCGGGCGCAATATGGGACAAGACGATCTTGAATCAATCCTTGGTCCATCAACGCCAGGCGGATATCACAGGGTAATTGCGTTTGGGAATCTGCAATTTGAACTCCCAAATGGCACTGGACCGCCATGTAGTCCCCATATTTACTACCGACATTCGGCATTCGATAACGACTATGCTGACATGTGGCCTGATCCACGTTTTAATTGGAACTTTGGCCGTTATCGACTGGGTTTGACGATCACTGAATTTCGTCGAACGGTGGGGCAAGAAAATGCAATCATCATGGAGGGTGAAGATTCCAACACGAGTGGCGTTTGGGTTCACATGGTTTCGTCGGGCGTTGACCTCGCCTTTTACCCAGCAGCCAAATGGGACGAGCCAACGATCGCGATTGTCGTTGGTTATTCGACATGGAAACAGATTCCCGAAGAGGCAGAACAATGCCGTGCACCGAAGGACGGGAGTCGACGGTTTTGAAGTGGTAAGATTCTTGGCCCGTCCTCGGTGACGGCAGACGTTCGCGCGGGTAGATGGACCGCTGGATGATTTATCTCTTTCTCAGTTGGTCATCGCCCTTCGCAATACAAAGCGTTTGGATCCGGCCCTTCTGATTTCAAGTGTCAACAGATAGCTGATCGCCGCAACTGAAATCACGGTTTGATTGTGTCGCTTGGACAACTCCCATGCGAAATTAAGGGACAACAGATGCCTGTTTATCGCATTTGATGCCACGGTTTATTTCTGCTCCGAGATGGCAGGTCAGACGCCCTAGGCGCCAGCGGGAAAATCTATGCTCGTTACCCTTCGCGATTACAATCGGGTAGACTTGTTAGCAGCGATGTAGTGCAGGCCGTGGTCGTGCGTACCTCGCGAACCCGACGATGCACGTGAGTCGCCGAGTTGAGATTTTTGAAGTGGTAAATCGTCTGCGGCGACCACGTGATCGTTACCGTTCGCCCAAGGATTCAATTGCGATGACACTCCGAGATGACGAGATTCTCGAAGTTTTTCGTGAGTTGCCAGGGCACCGCGGTTCTTCCGCTGCGGAGTTGGACGCTACAGAGAAGCTTTTAGGCATCAAGTTTCCGGTTCAGTACCGTGAGTTTATGGAACTGGACTCAAATCGGCTCTGTATTGCGGAAATTGCAGCTCCCCTTTCACATCTAGCGAAGCTGCACGTCTGTGCTACAGAGCTTTTAGAGCGCGACGGATTCGAGTTCCGCTTGCAGGCTGATGATGTCGTATTCGCATGGGACGAGATCTATGCTTTTCTCTTTTTCAAAGCCGACGGAAGTAATGATCCCGCTACGTGGATGTTCAATTACAATGATTCCGAATCCGATGGGAAACCAGTGGTGATTTCCGAATCGCTAACGGGATACTTTACGGATAGGCTTCGCCAATACCTCAATCTCAGCTGGCATTAAGAGGGCGAACCATGCCGTGCACGCGAAGGTCGGGAGTCGTGTTTTATTGAAGTGGTAAGTCCACCGCCCGACCTCGGTGACGGCTGCCGTTACCCGACTGAAGTGGTAGCCTCTCCCACATGGCACACTTGAATGTTCCATACTCGCGACCTTCTGGCGACGACTGCTGTCATTGCGTTGACCATCGCGATCGCTAATGCATCGGTTGCCTATCGTGGTACTGGCCTACCCACACTTGCACTCGCTACACCAATACTGCTCACTGCCCTCGTTCACTGGCGCTTCGCACTTGACTGGCGTGTCGCGACCGGGCTTCACTATCCGCTCGCAATCTTCTGGGCGTTCGGATTTGGCGTGGCTTTCTCGATTGCGTGGCAACGTGTTCCACAGACATTCTTTGAACGCGATAGCGTTGGTCTCGAATATCCGCTGCAGTTTGGCGTGTTCTCGATGGAGGTCATGGCGATTGCCGGTATTGCTTCCACGGCGGCCTATGGGCTGGTATCCTACTGTTTTCATCGCTTCAGAATTACTCGAAAGTTCACAACGACGGGTAACAATGCCGTGCACCGGAGCGGCGGCAGCGCGTCTTCTGATGGCTAGTTTTACTCTCGCCGTCCGGTGACGGCTGTCGTTCGCACGGGTAGGTGCCCCGCTGCTATGCGTTGCTACCGCAAGTTCGGGATTAGACCTCCGAGAATCCAGAACCCGAATACGCCCACTTGATGTCACGGAACCGCAGTTTCCTAGTGATCGCTTTTGATGGCACGGTTTGATTGGTGTGCTCGAATGAGCCCATCTGATTTCGAGGAACCTCTGTTTCCTGTTGATCGCATCTGACGTTGCGGTTTGATTGGTGCGCGGATGACTGGGCTGGTGTATGCCGCTTGGAGTATTTCGCGTAAGTCGATTTGGGATTACTGGGGGATTTCGCACAAGCGAGTGCAAGCATCCGACGCCTGACGTTCAAGTCGCGTAACCCTTCGCAGTTCGGATCGGGTAAACTTGTCGTCAGCGACGATGCTGCTGGCTGTTGTCGTGTGGACCGTACGAACAATGAATTGCACGGGAGAACGGGAGTCGTGTTTAATGGTCTGCTTGCGAGTCTTTCGCCCGTTCCCCGTGAATTCTACCGTTACCCGACGGAAATCGCACCTTTGCCTCACACTAATTGAAATGGACGAACTGCTCCGCAAACTACTTGATGAGTTAGATTCGATCGGCCAATCAAACGAAGAGATCTACGATTCGGAGTGTCGCGACAAGATCGGCGATCCAATACTTTACAGGTTCCTGCGACCCGACCCGCAGTATTACGTTCCGGACGACTTTGGCTTGCGAACCGAAGATGCAAACCTGCGAGCAAAAGCTGCACTAATTGCATACACGGATGATGCACGCAAAACTGCTGGCGACTTAGGGCTGAACACGTTTCACGCTAGGCTGGAAGCATTTCAGAATGGTGATGTCGCAAGCACAGTCGAAAACAACTACTTTGACGACTTCTTTGGATGGATTGATCCCGATCGATTTGATGATTCCGGCAAATCAATCCAGAGAGACGGGTAACAATCGGATGCACGACGAGTCGCCGAGTCGTGGTTTTTGAAGTGGAGGATCGCTCGCGGCGACCGCGTGATCCGTGACGTTCTGCCAACTTGTGGAGACGTGTCACAACAATTGAACCCATACCGGTCGACTACCGATTCGTCGGCGAACGCTGATTCGGCATTCAATGAGCGACCGTGTCTGTCATTGATGTACGCAATGCAAACGGCTTGGATGGCTACGGGCATTTCACTCATATTGCTGTTGCTGACTGGCTTTGTCGAGCTTGGTATCCCTCCCTCGCGTTTTCTGTCTGGGCAACTGCCTTACTTCGTTGCCGGGATTGGATCGATTCCTGTTGCGTTGTGTTTTGTTGCGGGTGGCGTCGTGGGAATACAATTCCAATCATCACGGGTCACCTGGATCGCCACCCTGATTCTCGTGTGGGTGGTCGCATCAACACTATGGATTTCTCAGGTGCTTGATGACTTCGCTAGCGGTTATCCCATATCCGAAACCTTTGGGATAGCGATTTTGATTGGCGGCTTGGGTGGCTCGACAGTTTTTCTGATTAACCAGAAACGGATGAGACTCGCCCTATCTGTCGTTCCGCAGATATTGGTTTTGACTTGCTACATGATTGCTATTGCGAGTGTGGCTTGATAGTAGAATGAGGCAGAACAATGGGATGCACGCGAAGGCCGCGAGTCAGATCAATCGGTTTGGTCTGAGTCATTCGCGCGGCCTCGGTGATCCCCGACGTTATCGCATCGGGTTTCACGCTGCAATTTGAATTCAATGCTGCAACGTATTGTCAACATCCTGGGAGTCCTGGCAAAATCACTTGGTGTCGCCACCATCGTCTTCGCAACATTGATTGCAACAGTAGGGCTCGTGATCGCGGCGATGACTGCAAGCCCCGAATTCGCGGCAGCCTTTTCAATTTGTTTGGGCGTCTCAATACTGTGGCTGATCGTCGTGCTCGTCCCAACACTAAAACACCGAATTCTGCACTCCGACGCCGAACGGGTTTGGCTGCTCGTTGCGATGATGATTACTGGGGTGTACTTGAGCTTTCTCGCTTGCGTCGTTCTCGCGGTATTTGATGCCAGCACGCTGGCTGTGATCATCGTCGCTACGTTGACACTAATCATTCCTGTTTCGTATCTAATCCTAGACAAGCTTGGTCTTACCGGTATCTTCGACGGCATTCATTTGCCCGATTTCGGGGACGACTGATTGCGATAACCATGACATCCACCGAAGGACGCGAGCCGAGCGGTTTGGCAATCGCAGAGTCTTTCGCGCGTCCTCGGTGATGTCCGCCGTTCGCCCAGATAAATTGTGCTTGTATTAGATGCTGATGGACAATCCATATCGACCATCACGAGCGGGAAACAACGGTGCATCGGCTACCGGTCAATCTCGGACGGGATTCGCTCTCACGGTATACAAGTGGATCGTTGCGATTCTCGGTGTCACGCTTTATTGCTCGACCCCGTGGCGAGACAAGCACTTCTATTACGCAATCGCAAACCACGAGGGATTTGGTACGGCGAGTGAATCCGTCGCAGTCGGAATTGCTGGATCGGTAATCGCGACTGGTTTCTTTTTTCCTGTGGCTGTCGCGTTGATCGGCATCGGCGTAGGGCGTTGCACTCGGATTCAATTGGTTCCGCGTTTTGATCGCTTTACCTACGGTTGGGGAAGCTTTGCCACGCTTGTCCTGATTGCAATGCTGATAATCGAATTTGGGTACGTTACCTACGCGATGGGTTATTCTCATCATGTTGGCACGCTGCTTCTCTCACTGCTATATGTTGGATTCATGTATTTGTGGTGGTGTTGCTCCCTTTGCCACCGCCGTTGCAAAAAGACGGGCGAACCATGGGTTGCAACGGAGGCCGCGAGTTGACGTTTTTGAAGTGGTGAGTCGTTCGCGCGGCCCCGCTGAACCCTGCCGTTCTGTGCATATGAATCTGATACACACCATCTTCGCGAATCGCCGCACCTCTCCTGGATGGGCGATGCCCATGGCATGGTTTGCGTGGTTCGGCGTGATGATGCCCGTGATGTTCGGTCTCAACGGTTGGATGCAAAACTTTGTGATGGCTTGGACGGGTTTGTTGACCATCTGGATCACGGGACTCGTTGGCACCGCTGCGATTGGGTACGATTCGATGCGAAACATTCGTCGCTTCGGTTTTGTTGCAATCGGACGGCCCCGATTCTACTTTGAACTGTCGAGGGCAACGCTTGCTGTGGCATTCTTGCTTTGGGCACCGGCCCTAACTTGGGCATTGCTAATTCCAAATCTCAATGTGCCCGGGGGCAACTTCATCCATACGCGGCATCTCGTCGCCGTGCTAGCTGTGTTGTTTTGCATGATGGCCGCTTGTGGTTACCTAACGTCGTTTCTAACCGGACGCAGGCGAAAGGGGCGCGCTTACGAATGCGCGTCGTGGTTCTTCTGTGTTTTCGGCGGAATTGCGCTGGTCACGTTTGGTTTCATTGCGATTCCGGACCCTCCGCGAGGCCTTTGGCCTGCCATACCCGGTGCAATGGCTTGCGTTACCGGAGCACTATTACTCGCCTGCGGGATTTTTGCCGAGGCAATGCGGGCGAAGCGCACAGAACAATGGGATGCACACGAAGGCCGCGAGTCAGGTCAATCGGTTTCGTCAGAGTCGTTCGCGCGGCCTCGGTGATCCCTACCGTTCGCGCGGGTAGATAGACTGCTGAGTGATTCATCTATTTCTCAGTTGGCCATCGCCCTGTGGACTTCAGTGCGTTTGGATTTCGGCCCATCTGAATTAACGTCACAGCTGATAGCTGATCGCGCAATTGAGGTTACGGTTTGATAGTTGCTCGTGAACTCTGCCCACTTGATTTCGCGAGACCTCCGTTTCCTTTAAATCGCAAGTGAAATCACGGTGGGGCTGTCTCGCTTGGATGCGGCTCTTCTGATTTCAAGAGACAGCAGTTTCTTGGTTATCGCTTTTGATGTCACGGTTTGATCTTTGCTCCGGGACAGCGGATCAAACGTCGTAACCGCTGGCCGAAATATCAATGCTCGTTCCCCGTGGCCATTCCGATCGGGTAGACTTGTCAGCAGCGATGTGGTGCCGACTGTGGTCGTGCGTACTACGCGAACCATGACATGAACCGAAGTGACGGAGTCGGGGTTTCTGAAGTGGTTAGTCGTCCGCCGTCACTCGGTTATGTCCGCCGTTCGCGTGGGTAGATGAAGTGCTTGATTATTCATCTCTCACTTAGATGGTCATCGTGTATCGCGACTTAAACGGCTTGAGCCCGGCCCATCGGATTCCAAATGGCAACTGACAGCTGATCGCCGCGCTTGAGCTTACGGTTTGAAGGTTGCTCGTGAACTCGGCACAATGGATTTCGCAAGACATCAGTTTCCTGTTGATCGCAACTGAAGTCACGGTCTGATCATCTCGCTTGAATTAGGCCCATCTATATTCATGCGACAGCAGTTGCCTGTTTATCGCACTTGAAGTCGGGGTTTGTTTTCTGCTCCGAGATAGCTGTTCAAACGCCCTATGTGCCAGCCAAAATATCTATGCTCGTTACCCTTCGCGATTCCAATCGGGTAGACTTGGCGTCAGCGATGTAGTGCAGGCCGTGGTCGTGCGTACCACGCGAACCATGACATGAACCGAAGTGACGGAGTCGGGGTTTTTGAGGTGGTTAGTCAACCGCCCGACCTCGGTGACGGCTGCCGTTATCGCACTGGCTATACTCACATGAACTTCAGACCTTTGCTGCTGCTCTTTCTCGCGATTCTGACGGGCCAACACGCATTCGCAGAAGGAACTCGCATCTCGCCCAAGTGGGTTAGAGACAACCCTGGCAAGCTGAGCCTTTCTTCCCGTCCCGGTTTTGGCGGTTACACCGACTACTTTGCATACCTCAAGACTGAACGCAAAGCGATTTACGAAGTCTGGACAAAAATCCAGTTCGTGACGGAGGACAAACGAACGACTCCATGGATCACGACCAAAACGCGTGCTGGTGCCCCTGCCGATTCCATCAGATTTGGAGCCACTTCTTACGGGATATATGTTCCGACTTCGCCAGGCGGAGACTTCAAGGCTAACGTCATTCACGAGGTATATGAAGTCTCTGTGGAAAAGAATGCGAATGGCAAAGAGGAATGGTCACACAACCTAGCGTACACCCTGGACAGGTCCGATTGGACGTCACTTGAGGTCGCGTCCGCACAAGACAAGCGATAACCATCGGTTGCAACGGAGTGGCGGGGGTCAGCTTCTTTGTTTGCTTGCAAGTCGTTCGCCGCCACCCGCTGAACCGTACCGTTATCCGCAAAGACATTTGCCACGGAATGGAACTCACTCTCATACAAAATGACTTCTGCGGATTCCCTTGGCCGCGCAGCATCTCCTGGAAGTTCGAGTCGGTTGTACATGGCGACACGAAAACCTTGGTGCTATCCCCACGCGGCATGACTCTGCACGGCATGGTTCAGGTGTGGGACCTAGGTGGGAATGACCTCAAGGCCTTTCACTCGATGCAATGGTCTCGCCTGACCAACGCACCGAGTGGATTTCCTCCTGGTGTTACGGTTGAGCGGATCGAGTGTGAGGGAGACTACAACCTGTGGGTGGGCGTCTCAAACCTCGTCAATCGGGACTGTTTCGTTGATTATGAATTGATGTCGAAGAACGACAACACGATCATCTATGTTCGCCGTACGTCCAAGGACCCCGGCACCCTGAATATTCAACACGAACTTTCGATGATCAACGTCAAGTCGCCTGAAACTTGGATTGTTGGTGCATCGCTAGAACGCACGACAGTCCAAGAAGGCGGATAACAAAAAAATGCACCCGAGTCGCGAAGTCGGGCGTTTCAACGATGGAAACTCTCTCGTCGCGACCGGGTGATTTTAGACGTTATCCGATTGAATCGCTCGGCAATTTCCGATTGTACCGATCTAAATGCTAAGTCCGTACGAACCAACTCCCCTGGCGTCGCAGTTTTCCGTCGCGCCACCGGTCGATGAACGCAAGGGCGTATGTCGTGTTGCTCACATTGCTGTCTACGGCTTTTGCAATTTGTCGTTGCTCGTTTGTTTTTTTTCATGCTCGCTTTCATGGTTTGCGATTGCCTCCTTTCTCGTGGCGGCTGCCCCGGCAACTATGTGGGTATACATTGACGCTGATATACGTGGGTACCGCATTCGAGCTTGGCAAATCCTCACCGTGGCAACGATTTGGCCGATTGGAGTGTTTGTCTACCTTCAAGAAACGCGACCGAAGCGTGGTGTTCGGTTGTGGTTGACGCACTTCGTGTCGATCATTGGCGTTTTTTTGGCTAGTGTGGTGCTCGTCTTCGTCTTAATAATCGCACTACTGACATTAATTGCCTATACAGTAGGTATTCCGGTCCCGGCTCAGGGCTAATTCGAACTGGCGGATAACAATGCGATGCACCCGAGTGGCGGAGTCGACGTCTATTGGGTTTAAGTTTCATCTCGATCGCCGCCACCAGGTGATCGCTACCGTTCGCGCGGATGGTTGTGACTGCGATAACCAACGCCTGTTTTCGATACTGACGGATCTGGCCCATCTGATTTCATGTGGCTACTGCAGGCTGATCGCCGCAACTGAATTATCGGTTTGATAGTTGTGCCTTATCGCGGCCCATGTGATTTCGGGAGACCTGAGTTTCCTATTGATCGCAATTGAATTCACCGTTTGATTGTCTTGCTTGAACAACGCTCATCGGAATTCACGGGACAGCAGTTGCCTGTCTATCGCATTTGATGTCAACGTTTGATTTCTGCTCCGAGATAATGGATCAACCGCCCTTTCCGCAGGCCGAAATATCTATGCTCGTTACCCTTCGCGTTTCCAATCGGGTAGACTTGTCGAGAGCGATGTACTGCTGGCCGTGGTCGTGTGTACCACGCGAACCATGACATGAACCGAAGTGACGGAGTCGAGGTCTTTGAAGTGGTGAATCGTCCGCCGTCACTCGGTTATGTCCGCCGTTCGTCGACAGAAAGATCTTTATGCCCAACGAATCTCTGACTGAAGAAGAACGCAACTACGTTGCTCAGCTGGTGGAAGTTGAGGCCGATGAAGACGCCGTAATGGCCGCAGTGCCGAAACTTAGTCCTGCGGCACTTCACGAATTCTGTTGTCTGTTCAACTGGGATAGTGGTATCAGGGTACTCTCGCTAGCACTCGACCAGCCGCACTGTGATCGCGCCACCGCTCTCGCGATTTACTGGAATTCGGAACCCAATACGTGGGCTGGCCGATCTGAGGTGAAAGATCGGGAGCGGGATACATTCGCGGTATACCAAAAGGCGGAGCGTCGACTAATCACGGACGACTTCATCGAACGGGACATTGAGTTCAATATTCGCGAAGAGATTGGTGGGATAGACCAATATTGGATTAGTGTAGCAGCAAACCCAAACATTCCCGCCGAACTGAAGCCACCGATCGTTGTGACGCCTCCTTTCGACGGTTCGCCCTGTGAAAACGCGTTGATTGGGCAAACCCTGGACAGAATTCAACCGAGAGCCGCCGGTGCTATATTTTCGTTTTCCGGAGGCGCAATAATCTCGCATCCTTCGTACCGTGAGATCTACCGCAATGCACGAGACCTGGGTTCCGATGTATCTATTGACTACGCCAACCATCCCTCGTTGGGATCACGGGTGATAGCGGTGAAGAATCCATCGCCGGAAACTATCAAGATCGAGTTTGACGCAGGGTTGGAGATTACAGGCGACGACGTAATCATCGACCTACGCAGAGTTCGGTAGACTTAGCGACGAACCATGGCATGAACCGAAGTGGCGGAGTCGACTTCAATGAGGTGGTTGGTCATTCGCCGCCACTCGGTTATGCCTACCGTTCGCGCGGGTGGTTGTGACTGGATCCAATGCTGCTGAATCCGGCCCATCTGATTTCACCTGGTAAGTGTTTGTTGATCGCCGCAAGTGAATTAACGGTTTGGTAGGTGTGCTTGATCGCGGCCCACTGGATTTTGCGTGACAGCAGTTTCCTGTTGATCGCAATCGAATTCACGGATTTATCGTCTCACTTTGACGAACGCCCAGCTGAATTCGTCAGGCAGCAGTTTCCTGTTTATCGCATTTGATGTCACGAATTGATTTTGGCTCCGAGATAGCAGTTCAAACGCCCTATGCGCCAGCCGGAAAATACATGCTCGTTTCCCTAGCCATTTCGATCGGGTAGACTTGTAACCAGCGATGTGGTGCCGACTGTGGTCGTGGGTACCTCGCGAACCATGACATGAACCGAAGTGACGGAGTCGGGGTTTTCGAAGTGGTTAGTTATCCGCCGTCACTCGGTTATGTCCGCCGTTCGCGCGGGTAGATGAACCGCTGAATGACTCATCTGTTTCCCGGATGGCCATCGCCCTTTGCACTACAAAGCGTTGAATCCGGCCTATCTGATCTCACCTAGCAACTGATAGCTGATCGTTGCACTTGAGGTTACGGTTTGATAGTTGCTCGTGAACTCGGCCCATTTGATTTCGCGAGACGTCAGTTTCCTATTGATCGCAATTGAATTCGTGGTTTGATTGTCTCGCTTTGATATCGCCCATCTGATTTGAAAAGACAACAGTTTCCTGTTGATCGCATTTGATGTCACGGTTTGATTGCTGCTCCGAGATGGCTGGTCAGACGCCCTATGCGCCAGCCGAAAAATCTATGCTCGTTCCCCTTCACGATTCCGATCGGGTAGACTTGTTGGCAGCGATGTGCTGCCGACTGTGGTCGTGCGTACCACGCGAACCAGTTGGTGCACCGAAGTCGGCGAGTCGACGTCTTTTGGGTTTTAGTTTCACCTCAACCGCGCCGACTCGGTGACCATCGCCGTTCGCCGGTATGAGCTCGTTCCGTCGATCTTGATCAAGCGCTATATGTCCCAAGACGATAATTACAAACCGCTTCGCTTACTTGGTCCCACGCTCGATCTAAAATTCTACCAGGATCAACGGGCACTGACCGAGTACGTCTGGAAGCATTACCAGCACTTACTGACGCCATTCGAATTGAGAGTTGGCTTGTACTCCGTTCCAATAGTCAGTGATATTGACAGTGAAAAGGGACGCCGCATTTACGAGTACTGCGAAACCAATCATGGCCACGTTGACGATCAAGACGTGATTGATGCGTTTCCGCGTGACTTGGATTCCTTCCGACTGGAAGCTCGACGACGTTTGATGGATGAGTGTGCCGACGAGATGCACGTAAATAGGTGCCCAAAATGTTCCCGTATCGTGAGGTCTCCCAGCGCTCATCAGTGCCCATGGTGCAAACACCGATGGCACGACCGATAAGGAACGAACCTCGTTGATTGATTGCCAAAATAACCCACTGCACAATTGGCATGGCTGGCAGAGCTCGCTGCACAAGAATCGGCGAACCATGGGTTGCAACGGAGGCCGCGAGTTGACGTTTTTGAAGTGGAGAGTCGCTCGCGCGGCCCCGCTGAACCCTGCCGTTCGCCAAGTGAAGAGTTTTTTAATGCGACAAAGTACTCGAAAAAATGTTTGAACCTAGAATCGTGCGATACAGGATCGACAATCACGAGAACCTGGAACAGTTCCTGATTCGCGCATTGTCCGAACTTCCGCAAGCGGTGGACGAATATTTGACTGAATACCCAAACAGGGAAGCCAGAGCTCAGCGGATACAGGTTCGGATCGCCGATACAATTGAGTTCTACCTTGCGGGCGGCGTAGCATTTAAACGGATGATTCTCTGTGCTGGAGGAATTGGATGCTTTGCACAATTATTCCCTACGGTTGATTGCTCGGAGGAGATGGAGTTGATTGATGATGCTGACCGAGAGGAGCATGATGTGATCTGTACACTGATGAGGATAGTTGATCACGCGAAGACCAAAGATGTATGTGTCATGTTGAAAGAACGCGAATGGAAACTGTGCGTCGTACTGGCCGAAACACTTGAACTCCGAACTATTTCGATACCATGAGTCGCATATTCAATGTATGTCGACGTCTAATCTCGCGAATGATGGGTAAAGGTTTATGGCGAACCATGCGATGAACCGAAGTCGCGGAGCCAGCGTTTTTGACAATAGAAAATCAATCGCCGCGACTCGGTTATCGCGGACGTTCCCCGTGAGATACCAACATCATGATTGAGCTTACAAAGACTGCGAGTGGCTACGACGTTCTCGTTGGGGATTCATACGAATTCAACCTGCCGTCAGACGATGAGATCAAACGCAACGCGATCGAAGAATGCATTTTGTGTGAAGGCGAAGACTCAGAGGCCGTTCGGATTTTACGGAGCGCTGATGTTTCGCTAGAGGTAGCTGCGGGCAAAGATGATTTTGAAAAACTTATTGGTGTCGTTGTGGCTACAGATGCTGCGAACGCAAAGATCTTGAACTCAGATTGGGCAGTGTATTCTGGTGTAATGAGTGCGCTTGGTATGGCCTGTTCATCGATTGAAAGTGATCGCGTTGCAGTTCGTGCGTAACAAGTCCGGGGAACCATCGCGTGAACCGGAGTACGCGAGTCAGAGTTTTTGAAGTAGAAAGTCTTTCGCGCGTACCCGGTTACGCGTTTCGTTCGCGCGGGTAAATGGACTGCTGGATGACTCAGCTCTTTGTCAGTTTTTCATAGCCCTTGTTCTACAACGCGTTTGGATTCGGCCCTCGTGATTTCACGTGGCCAATTCAAGCTGATCGCCGCAATTGAATTCACGGTTCGATAGTCGTGGCTGAGTTTGGCCCACCTGATGTCATGTGACCTCTGTTTCCTATTGATCGCAACTGAGTTCACGGCTTGATTGTGTTGCTCGAACGACTTCCATCTGAATTCATGGGGCATCAGTTTCTTGTTTATCGCATTCGATGCAGCGGTTTGATTTCTGCTCCGAGATGACTGATCAGACGTCCTATCCGCTGGCCGATATGTCTATGCCCGTTCCCCTTGGCGATTCAAATCAGGTAGACTTGTCAGCAGCGATGTGGTGCCGACTGTGGTCGTGTGTACCACGCGAACCATGACATGAACCGAAGTGACGGAGTCGGGGTTTCTGAAGTGGTGTGTCGTCCGCCGTCACTCGGTTATGTCCGCCGTTCTGCAAGAGTGCAATTTCAACCAAGCTTTCGATATGTACCTAAAATGAAATATCAGATTCTTTTCGCTTTATTGCTGTTGAGTACTCGATTTGCTTATGCTGACGTCGTCATTGATATTAGTACACAGTTTGATCGAGATACAATTGCTGTTTCATCGGAAGAACCGACTGGCAGCAGCTACCGAAATCAGAGCGACGTGTTCGTCGCATCGGGATTTGTTGGACCTACTCCACCTGCAGGTGGTGCAATCCTTCCAGCTCCCAATGCTGGATTCGGTGAAATATTAGCGGGAAGTCGAGCCTATACGATTGGTCCGTACAATAGCCCGAACGTTAGACAAAACAATACCTGGGTAATTGGACTCAATTCCGTGGAAGCGATTGACATAATCGATGCTAAGTTATCGAGCGTTGGGGTATTGTTCTCAGCGATTGGTTATAACCCAACCAACACGAACAATGGGCTAATCACATTCACATATGACGATTCGACCAGCGAATCGTTTCTATGGGATGTTGCTGATTCCAACGGGGATGGGCTTGACGGCTACGCTGTGACTGCCCTGGCCGATGTAGATCTTTTCCGCGCATCATCGGGGGCGTTTATAGTCTCTGATCGTAACTGGTATATCCAGGAATTTTCCGGCCTGGACACGACCAAATCAATCGACCGCATATCGTTCTCAACTGTGGGAGTTGGCGATTTCTCCAGCGATGCTGAGTTCGGTATTTACGCAATTGCAGCGACAGCCATACCCGAGCCAAGTACTTCGATTTTCCTTGCATTCAGCGCGCTGGGAATTTCAATGAATTGGCGACGAAAATGAAGCAGAACCAGGACATGCACGCGAGGACGGGGGTCGAGGTTTTCCGTCTGCTTGCACGTCTTTCGCCCGTCCCGCGTGATGTCTAACGTTATCCCATGGAGATCAGTTCGCGTATGCATCTAGTCACCGTTACTGACACCAACGCTGATGCAAGCTGCCGCGATACGGTTGGCGGCTCACCGTTTATGCCGTCCGGCGAATCCGTTCCTCGA
>NZ_JAJKFQ010000014.1 GCF_020966635.1 Stieleria sp. JC731
TCTGCGGCTCGTTTCGCAGGTGGCATATCGAGTTTGAGTTCGGGATATCGTTGGCCAATCTACCAAGGGCACATGGGGGATGCCTTGGCGTTAAGAGTGTGGGCGTGGAAGTCTGCGAAATGCCTGGGGGAGTTGACAAACAAGCGATGATCCCGGGATTCCCAATCCAACCTGGTGAACTGAAACATCTAAGTAACCAGAGGAAGAGAAAGAAAAATCGATTCCGTCAGTAGCGGCGAGCGAAATCGGAATAGCCCAAACCGGAAGGGTTTCCCTTCCGGGGTTGTAGGACTCCAATATCGGATTGTGTGTTGTTAGTGGAATGTGGCAGGAATGCCCAACCACAGAGGGTGACAGTCCCGTACACGAAAGCAAACATACACCGCAGGAGCACCTGAGTAGGTCCAGTCACGTGAAACCTGGATTGAATCTACGGGGACCATCCCGTAAGGCTAAATACTCCTTAACGACCGATAGTAAACCAGTAGCGTGAGTGAATGGTGAGAAGAACCCCTGCAAGGGGAGGACAGTGAACCTGAAACCATGTGCCTACAAGCGGTCGGAGCCCGATTTGAACGGGTGACGGCGTGCCTTTTGCATAATGATCCGGCGAGTTGTGGTATGCGGCTTGGTTAAGTTCCTACGGAACGTAGCCCAAGGGAAACCGAGTCTGAATAGGGCGAAATTGTCGTATGCTGCAGACGCGAAAGCTGTGTGATCTACCCATGGGCAGGTTGAAGCGTGGGTTAAACTGCGTGGAGGACCGAACCCACTTAGGTTGAAAACTGAGGGGATGACCTGTGGGGAGGACTGAAAGTGTAATCAAACCAGCAGATAGCTCGTTCTCTCCGAAATATCTTGAGGGATAGCGTCGAGCCACTATTTACCGGGGGTAGAGAGACTGAATGGGATGGGGGCCCTTCCCGGGGTACCTCACTCAACCAAACTCCGAATACCGGTAAAATTATCTCGGCAGTCAGTCCCTGGGGGATAAGCTCCAGGGTCGAGAGGGAAACAACCCAGATCGCCTGCTAAGGTCCCTAAGTAGTACTCAGTCACTAAGGAAGTTGAAGTGCCGTGACAGCTGGGATGTTGGCTTAGAAGCAGCCACCATTTAAAAAGTGCGTAACAGCTTACCAGTCGAGCATTTCTGCGCCGATAATGAACGGGAGTAAGTACTACACCGAAGCAGCGGGCTCTAGCTTGCTAGAGCGGTAGGAGAGCGTCGATGATCAGATACAAGCCATACGGTAACGAGTGGTGTCGGGGTCATCGAGTGATTATGCCGGAATGAGTAACGATAAAACAGGTGAGAATCCTGTTCGCCGAAAGCCTAAGGTTTCCTGGGGAAGGTAATTCCGCCCAGGGTTAGCCGGTACCTTAGTCGAGGCCGAAAGGCGTAGACGATGGACAGAAGGTCAACATTCCTTCGCCGGTTGTGTATTCGATGCAGGGACGGCGTCCAGAAAGTGAGCGGTACGAATAGAAATGTCCGTAGCGAAAGCTGAGTTGGCGGGGGTTAAATGACCTGCGTAATACAAGGCATAGCTCGAGAGCGTTTAAGTTCTCGAAGTCATTGGAAGGACGTCCAAGAAAAGCTGCTAGGTTAAGCAACTGACCGTACTAAAACTGACACAGGTAGGCGAGATGAGTATTCTAAGGCGCTCGGGAGAACGGTGGTTAAGGAACTCTGCAAAATGGCCCCGTAAGTTCGCGATAAGGGGCGCCCTTGATGGTTCACGCTGTTGAGGGCCACAGAAAATCGGCTGTAACGACTGTTTATCAAAAACACAGGTCTCTGCTAACACGCAAGTGGATGTATAGAGACTGACGCCTGCCCGGTGTTGGTAGGTTAAGGAAGAATGTTAGCTAACGCGAAGCATGCGACCGAAGCCCCAATAAACGGCGGCCCTAACTATGAGGGTCCTAAGGTAGCGAAGTTCCTTGTCGGGTAAGTTCCGACCTGCATGAAAGGCGTAACGATTTCAGCACTGTCTCAACCACCGACCCGGTGAAATTGTAGTCGTGGTGAAGATGCCACGTACCCGCGGTTAGACGGAAAGACCCCGTGAACCTTTACTGTAGGCTGATATTGGGTTGAGATATGTCTTGTGTAGGATAGCTGGGAGGCTTTGAGTTCGGCACGCCAGTGTCGAAGGAGCCGTTGTTGAAATACCAGCCTGGTCATATTTTAATTCTAACTTTGATCCTGTGAATCCAGGCAAAGGACAGTGTCAGTCGGGCAGTTTGACTGGGGCGGTCTCCTCCCAAAGAGTAACGGAGGAGTGCAATGGTACACTCAGCCTGGTCGGCAATCAGGCGTAGAGCGTAAAGGTAAAAGTGTGCTTGACTGCGAGACCCATAAGTCGAGCAGGAACGAAAGTTGGTCTTAGTGATCCGGTAATCCCGAATGGAAGGGTTATCGCTCATCAGATAAAAGGTACTCCGGGGATAACAGGCTTATCGCATCCGAGCGTCCACAGCGGCGATGCGGTTTGGCACCTCGATGTCGGCTCATCACATCCTGGGGGTGTAGAAGCTCCCAAGGGTTTGGCTGTTCGCCAATGAAAGTGGTACGTGAGCTGGGTTCAGACCGTCGTGAGACAGGTCGGTCCCTATCTGCCGTGGGCGTTCGAAACTTGAGAGGATTCAACTTTAGTACGAGAGGATTTAGTTGGACGAAGCTCTGGTGTACCAGTTGTCGCGCTAGCGGCACGGCTGGATAGCTAACTTCGGAAAGGATAAACGCTGAAAGCATCTAAGCGTGAAGCCCGCCTCGAGATTAGGTTTCGTAAGCAATAGCGTAAGTCCCCAGGAAGACGACCTGGTTGATAGGCCGGATGTGTAAGCACGGTAACGTGTTAAGCTAACCGGTACTAACGGACGAAGGATTGGCCATCGATATCCCGCACTCATGATTCTGTCATGGTAGCTTCGGATTCAA
>NZ_JAJKFQ010000015.1 GCF_020966635.1 Stieleria sp. JC731
GTAGCGTCGTTGCCTACATTTGGAGCGTTTGAATTTCGTGGCGAGCATCCGGCAACCATCGTCAATATGGTGAGAATCAGGTAGGTACGATGCATCGCTCTATTCGCATAACGTCCCCGTTCACCGGGCCGCGGCGAACACATTGATTTCAGAACACGCGCGGCCCGCGGCTCCGTGTGCAACGGATTGTTACTTGGCCGGATTTGCCGTTGGCCTTCACGAAGTTCGCAACGACTCCATTTCTGCTTGTGACCATGACTGGCAGAATCCTTCGACAAACCACTCGCACTTTGTGCCAGCAAAAGGCGATCTTTCTCGTGCCAATATATGCAGGTCGGGCGTTGCGAAAGTGGCATATTCGCGATCCGAATCATTCCATAGTTCGATTGCCATGTGCCACCCAACATTAAACGCGGCGAGAATGTGATGGACAAGTAGTTTGCGGAGTTCTTCGAGAGCGCGACGGTTGCCCTCGGGAACAACTGTTGAGTCTTCGGCAAGGAATCCGTCGACGATCTCGATGTACTCTTGGGGCTTGAGCCCAGAATAGGTATGACCATCAGCATATTTTGCGAAGTCGAATTCGCGAACTTGTATCTCCAACGCTCGAAAAGCGTTGCCCGCCGCATATCGCCAGTGGATCGGCAGCGCCGATGGTTCGGTCATGATTTTCAGCGCAATGGTATGAGGTGCAGGTCGGTTAGGCCAAGTAACGGTAGCCGTCACCGAGGTCGGGCGGTGGACTTACCACTTCAGAAACCCCAACTCCGTCACTTCGGTTCATGTCATGGTTCGCGAGGTACCCACGACCACAGTCGGCACTACATCGCTGGTGACAAGTCTACCCGATCGGAATCGCGAAGGGTAACGAGCATAGATTTTTCGGCTGGCGCATAGGGCGTCTGACCAGCCATCTCGAAACAGAAATCAAACCGTGACATCAAAGGCGATAGACAGGAAACTGCTGACCCGTGACTTCAGATGGGTGTTATTCGAGCGACACGATCAATCCGTGAATTCAATTGCGATCAATAGGAACTGACGTCTTGCAGAATCCATTGGGCCGCGATCAAGAGCAACTATCAAACCACAAACTCAGTTGCGGCGATCGGCCAATGGTTGCCAGGTGAGATCGGATGGGCCAGATTCATACGCTTCAAATTGCAGAGGGCGATGACCAAGCTGGAGACTGATGTTATATCAGACGGTTCACCTACCCACGCGAACGGCACGCGTCACCGGGTACGCGTGAAAGATTCTCAACTTCAAATCCGCCGACTCGCGTACTCCGGTGCACGCGATTGTTACCCGCTGCTTTATTCTTGTTTAGGCGACCAGCGGACGATTGTATCAGGCATCAGTGAACGAAGCGCATCCGCACCCTGTTTCGTGATCTCAGTTTCGCTAACGTCGATGAAGTAGAGACCCCGGATCGCACCGAGCGCAGGGATAGCGGAATCAGACAGTTGGCTCTTGGATAGATCAAGTGAAATCTCAGTTTGCCCAAGTCCAGCATTGATGATCTTGGTAGTTACGCTCTGAATCGTTGGTGCATCTGAGTCCGTCGGTCCATTGCTGCCGCACCAGATGACGTATTTTGATGACTCTGATCGTCGGCCATTGGACAGGTGACCGCCAAACGACGCAGCCAGTTCGTCACACTGAGATTCAAGACGCACCTGAGAATAATTCGCCCATCCAAACCAAGTGGTAAACGCGAAAACAATCGCAATCGCAATCGAGGTGAACTTGGGCATTCGGGACTACGCAGAGAGTCGCATCTTCGTCGGGTAACGGCCGTGATAACCGAGTCGCGGCGATTGATTTTCCGTTGTCAAAAGCGCCGACTCCGCGACTTCGGTTCATCGCATTGTTCTGTCATGCTGAGGAGTGGTGTACATCTCTGCCCGCAATCATCAGCTGGAGCGGTCGGGCTATAACCTGGAACTTTTTCAATCAAATCGGGGAACGCAGAAGTCAGCGCAGCCCATCCACTAGTCCGGCGATCAACACTCTCCGAGGCAAGAAGCGAATGGATGGACGGCAATTCTCCGCGAATATCGTATCCACGACGATTCAGTTCTAGCAGATGCACATTAGGTGTTAGGCAAGTCGGATCACGAAGTTCAGAAATCAGTTCGTCATCCGACATTCGGCCCATCCTAAGTGCCAGAAACTTGAACGCGATATACAACGGCAATCGCCCGACTAATCCGCCAAGCACCAAGCCTGATGGAATTCCTATGGCGCATCCGACGATCCCAAAATTGTCCCATCCATAACCGCCGAGAATGATCGCTCCAAAAAGTGGAGCGATGAGTTGAATCAAATGGAAGCACGTGAACATCGCGAAGCATCATTGTTTGAGCAGCAACTCATTGACAGAACGGCAGACATCACGCGGGATGGGCGAAAGACTTGCAAGCAGACCAACAACCGCGACTCCCGTCCTCGCGTGCATGTCCTGGTTCCCCGTTTCCTGTGCGTCAGATCGAGTATTGTTTACGAGACATACGCGCCCGGCGAACCCGACACGCAACGATAGCAGTATCGTCCCAAAGTTCGCCTGAGGGAAGGCGAACCATGTCGACACACGCACGCGGAATTGCAAAAAAGTCAGTGCGTCCGATGAGCTGTGTGATTTGATCTCGTTTGGCGTAGTCGAAAAATCCGTCGGAAGCAACAAGGAGAATACCATTGAGAGAACCGTGCCAGAATGGAGCAGGTTTCGACGCTTGGGACCCAAGTAACGGTTTGCGAATCTGTGTACGAGTTAAGTCAGAAATATTAGGGCCGTCGATTACCCATGCGCAGCTGTCGCCGACACTCGCGCCCAGAATGCGATCGGGATAAATGTCGACAATCACAGCGGTCGTCTCGCCGGCGTGCACGCGAAAGTCAAGTTGCGAAAGAAATTGGGACCAGTCGGTGGAACCGTCCATCGCAGCATAGTTTGCCCGTGTTTCGCGGATTACGGTTTCGGCCGCAGTGCGTCCGTCCCCTGTGCCACCAGCACCGTCGGCAACCACGATCACAGTGCGGTCGTCATCAGCTATGACTTCGACGCAATCTTCGCATTGCTCACGATATGCTTCGACAACGTGGGAAGTTTCAAACGATGTCATAGGTGAGCATCGCGGATTTCAGTCGGGGAACGGCGGACATAACCGAGTGACGGCGGATGACACACCACTTCAGAAACCCCGACTCCGTCACTTCGGTTCATGTCATGGTTCGCGTGGTACACACGACCACAGTCTGCATCACATCGCTGCTGACAAGTCTACCCGATTCGAATCGCGAAGGGGGTACGAGCATAGATATTTCAGCCGGCGGGCAGAACGTTTGATCGGCTATCTCAGAGCTGAAATCGAACCATGACATCAAATGCGACAAACAGGAAACTACTGTCCCATGAATTCAGATGGGCATTGATCAAGCAACACAATCAAACGATGACTTCAGTCGCGATCAAAAGGAAACTGGTGTCTCGCGAAATCAATTGGGCCAAATTCACGAGCAACTATCAAACGACAAACTCAGTTGCGGCGATCGGCTAATGGTTGCCAGGTGAGATCAGATGGGCCAGATTCATACGCTTCAAATTGCAGAGGGCGATGACCAAGCTAGAGACAGATGTGATATCAAGCAGTTCATCTACCCGCGCGAACGGTAGGGTTCAGCGGGGCCGCGCGAACGACTCACCACTTCAAAAACGTCAACTCGCGGCCTCCGTTGCAACCCATGGTTATCGCAATTGTGTACGACAGGGAGCGGTCGGTATCGAGTTCGCCGCATCAGGAAGAATCGCATTTCGAGGAAGGACGCCAAGCTAGTATAGCAACGGCAAAAAAAAGGAAGGACAATATGGTGGAAAGCACAGGAAAGTAGAATTGAAGTCCGCCAACGTCGCGCACACGACCGAAGATCGAGTAGTCAGGTGAGTTGTATTCGTTTCGGTAAGCCTCAACCTGCTCGACATCAATCATGTTGTAGCCTTCAAATTCTCGGACTGTCGAAAAAGCGTGAGCCTCATGTATCGCTAGAATGAGATGTGGAAGCAGCCAGGACGTCGCGACACCAATTAGCGAAAAGACAATGATGAGTTTGCGGTGTGTCAAGTCATTAGGGTCCGAACGCAAGTCGACGAATGAAGCATCAACGTGATGCCGGAAAGGCAGTGAGCAACTGCAGTGATGCGATAACGATTCGGATCACCGGGCCGCGGCGAATGACCTGATCACAGTGTAACGACGACTCCGCGGCTCCGTGTGCATCCGTTGGTTCCGCTAGTTCCTAGTTTCCCAAGGTAACGGTTTCAAATCAACAATTGATGAAACGAGCCACTTCGGTAGGTTGGAGAAATGTTCATGTGAGATTATCTGCCGATCCTTTGAAGCTTTGTACAACGCGGCATCCCAGGGCAGTGATGGTTCCGTCGGTGGTTCAATCACAAATTCGGGCGCCGTAAGATGACCCAAACGAAATAGTCCGTGGGCACAAAAGGCAATTGCTTTTTCCATCAGGTTGATTTGCGGTGTTCTGCGATAGCCCGTGAGGATGGCGTTCAGCGCGATCTCAACATCGTTCTGGCTTCGCCGCACAAGAGCACTGATAAATTCAAGGCATGCACATAGCCATGTTGCACAGCTTTTCGTGGTGTGCAAATCCAGATGCTCGATAGAAGTTTCGGGATCACGAAGCAGTTGATGGACCGCGTTGAATAGCCTTGCAGCCTCGCCACCTCGCGATTTTACCAAGGGGAACGTCGCAGTTTTCAGGTGGCCCTTAGTGGTCACGTGATCGTCGATCGCAAGTGCTGTAAGCAGTTCCCATATCTCGGTGTATTCCTCGTCGTTCTTATAGTACCAGTGAAATCGCGACCGGACGTGCATTTCGAGGAATAGCTGAAGTTCGTCCACATCGCCCGACAGAATACGGCGCGATACGCCCCGTATCAGCCAACCATTGCCGTCACAGATCCAGCGCAGCCTAACGCGGCCCTCCAACCATTCAGACGGCCAGTCAGGATGTTTTCGTCGTTGATTTTCAATTGCGCGCGAAGGATCGCGTTCCATACACAACGCAATGAACTCTCCGAATGTCAGGGATGCCTCAAGGTTGGGGTTCCCTATCGATTCGGATGCGTAGTCGATGTAGCTCTTTGGGAAATGCATCTAGATGGCGGAACGGTAGAAATCACGCGGGACGGGCGAACGACTTGCAAACAGACCCAAAAACGCGACTCCCGTCCTCGCGTGCATTTCATTGTTCTGCATTTTTCGAATGCTGAACTGCAAGGTTCCAGATTTTTTCGTTTGTTTCAAGAAAGCCTACGTTGTCCAACGTCGCGTAGTCACGATTGTTCAGTCGCACATACGTCGGGCGTTCACCGTCTGTAGCGTAAAAAACTTGGACGACATCGTCATCAATTGATATGCGTCGACCATCGATTACACAATCAAAGATCTGTCCAGGTCCAAAACTGCGTGCTTCCAGCCAGTAAGGGGAATGAGATCCAGTGCGTACAACATCGCCATCATCATGCTCTGGCGTAGTCACACGATGAAGCACAATAACTCTGGCACCAACGTCGAAAAAACCAATAGCGTGAATCACCGGGTAACCTCCTGAACGTATTCCAGGCCGTATCCCGCTATCAACGTCGCGACGGGCATTGAGCCGCCACAACTCAGGGCGGACAAATGCGATTGCAATAGCTACCACGGTGATGAAAGCCAAAAGCGTCTTGAGCCCAAACTTCATTTTTATAGCAGAACGTCCGCGATAACCGAGTCGCGGCGGTTGATTGTCCATTGTCAAAAACGGCGGCTCCGCGACTTCGGTTCATCGCATGGTTCGCCCATCGTTTCAGCTCCAATATGTGTGGATCACGACCGAGTTGGTATCGTCGTCTACGGTCACCTCAGCGTGCATCGCGCCGTTCCCTGGTTCGACATTGTAAACCTGTGATTTCCCGTTGACGACAGGTTTCAGATTGGAGGTTCCCGGTGATCTGTTAAGCCAGGAATTGAGGTCGTCGGGTGGTGCATTGAATCGAATAGTGAACTCACGAGTGAATGGTCCACCCCGCGTTTCGACATGCAGACCCGTTGCGGATTCTGGAAGTGGCGACATTCGTGCCCAATGCTGTGCGGCCTCAAGCCCGTTCGCCGTTACGTGAGATCGATACATGACGTATCCAGAAACACCAACGCCGACAAGTATGATTGCGAAAACAAAAAGCGTTCTCGCTAAGACACGCCGAGCATTCACGAAGTGCGTTTCCTATTTGGGCGAACGGCGGCAATCACCGAGCGGGCGAGGACCTGACTGCTTTCACCAAAAACGCCACCACGCCCGCTTCGGTGCATTGCTTGGTTCGCCGATCTCGATAAGTGACGCCGAGTTCGGATTTGCGTAAAAAACCAATTGATCCATTGTATACGAAACGTCTATGCCAAGTGCGCGAGCGATTCCGAGTACTCGTTGCTGTTCATCTGGCAATTCCAACGAATCGCGTTCCCCTGGCAACTCTGTGCCATCGTCTTTGACTACGATCCCGTTGTGGTAAGTCGGGTCTTCGACGACGTATTCACGGGTGATCGCACCACCGGAAAAGTACCGAAAATCGAAAGAGTGATCACATTCGCCTACCGAATACTGATAGATGTCATGATCGCATGAGAGTTCAAGGAGGGAATCCCTTGTCGACGGGGCATGCCAGAGCGAGTACGACCAATCGTCAGCAAGGTGTAACCAGTTGGGTTCTCTACGTACGACCACGTGATTGCGAAATTTGGGCAGCGAAGATACGAGTTCGTAGTCACCGATTGTGAACCGCTCCAACAACGAGCGATCGGTCAATTCGTCCGATGGGTTACGGATGAAAATGAAATGGGGAGCGTGAAGTATGTCGTTTATGATTCGAGGCATTCTTGATTCGGCGAACGTCACGCGTCACCCGGTACGCGCGAAAGATATTCAACTTCAAGACCGCTCGACTCGCGTACTCGGGTGCACGCGATTGTTACCCGCCGTCGTCGTCGGCTCTTGGTCGCCCATCCGGATGACGCCCCGGATACGCGGTGAACGACAACGAGCAGCCTGCGTTGGCGATCTTGCGTACTAGGTCAGCGGGCACAACGTGGTTGTAAGCCCATGTATCCCAGCATTCAACGCCTATATTGAAGTCGCGAAAATAGCACGCGTCAAATTGCCGTTTGGCAGCCGATGTGAGACCGGAGATGGCATCGAGCATCAGCGGAATGTCGATCGAGGCATTCGAGTCGCAAGTGTTGAGGTTGTTGTCCGATTCAATTGTCATGTGCCAGTTGCCGTCATCGCCCTTCGCACAGTGTAGCACGCAACAGGACGATTGCAGTTCGGATGCAAGCAGTTCGAGCGAAGACTCGGATTTCAGGTCGAGATCGGTATTCGAGTATTGAGTTGGGCGGTCAGTCATAGGCGGGAAGCACGAATCGGCAATCCATCAGGATCAAGCGTCTCTAGTCGGGTAACGGTGGGCATAACCGAGACGCGGGGAACGATTCACCACTTCAAAAACCTCGACTCCGCGTCTTCGGTTCATGCCATGGTTCGTCCGTATGTGTCACGGCAATTGTATTTAGTCAAGTTTGAGACGACCGGCATTGTAGTCTGCTCTCTGTCTCTCAGTTAGTCGTTTGTATTCATTGAAGAATATTGGTTCGTCATCGAATCCAATTGTCTTCGTGACGAGTTTCATCTTCAGAAGTTTGTGAATCACGAGCACCTCCTCCTCGCCGACCCAATCGTCGTGTCCGTATTCCGGCATCGGTGGCATCAGGCCAGTTTGGACTAGCAGCAGGGGATCGTCGCCATCGCTAAACGCGAATTGCAAATCTTTTCGCGAGGCAAGTGTCTCAACACGCCATGTGTCAGGTCTGGGCGGTTTCTGTACGACGGGATCAGACACGGACGTGCCGTCATCGTGAAAGGTGATGAGTCTATTGCCACGTTTGGTTAGCGCATCAAGTGTCTGTCCAAAACCAATGTGTTGCCAAGTGCCGATTAGTCTTGATGATTCTGGATGCATTTATTTGCCGGACGAACGGCACGGTTCAGCGGGCCGGGAGTGTTGATCGTCTATTTGTGAAACCGCGCAAGCCCGGCTCCGTTGCAACCGATGGTTCCCCGCCGTCTGGAGTCACGAGTCAATCGCTAGGGAGTAGTCAAGCACCGATGAACAACGTTCCAGCAATCCGAGGATCGTTCCGGTATCACCGTCCGGATAGTGCCCGATCAACGAAATCGTAGCTGGAGTAATGTCGAATGTAACGGAGTCGTCCGAGAAGTCAAAATCGTAGATCGAAACACGCAAAATGACGCCAGATCGTGCATCGTCGATCATCTGTTGAGGCGCGTTCAGTTCGATAAGTTCAGCCACCATCCCAGCAACGTCCGACTCGCTGATGTCAGACACGGACATTCGAGTGCTGAATTCCGATTCAAGCCGAGAGATGAGTTCCGTGTAGGAAATCGCGGACGCACCGGGTTTTGGACTGAGGCAGAATTTCACGTCGTCATTTCAGTCGGGGAACGGTAGACATCACGCGGGACGGGCGAAAGACGTGCAAGCAGACCGACAACGGTGACTCCCGTCCTCGCGTGCATGTCATTGTTCTGCTCGATTTCAACTGACCACCCATTCGCAAAACGTTTCAATCTTAGTGAGGTTACCGTCAACAACTCGCAGTATCGAATCAACTCCGCGACAACCGCCCGATTCGGAGAGCAAGTAAGTCAGGTTGGGGTCAAGCCTCAGGTTCATATTGTGTGGCGATGCAATTTCCAGCAAGCGATCGGTAGAGTTGATTGCCCAGGATGCGTAATTCCAAAACCATGGTGCATCGTGAAACTCGGATGTAAGCCAGCGATAGTATGCCTCACGAAAGATGAATATGAAATCATGGTCGTCCGCGTTGATCAGGGCACGGAAAGCAATATCCAAGTGTTCGTCGCCACCAAGTATGAATGTTCGATTCGATTGCACGTTGCTAGTCGTATGTCGGGCGAGCAATCCGCGTAACCAATCGGTCGCAAGCTCCACGGCCTGATCGTGGATGGGAAGTTTCCGTGATCCACGGAGAACGTGAGTTGTCGCTGCCGCATATTGGCGGAGCGTTGGTTCCCACTGCGCACGCGAGTTTGCGATGCTGTCTTCAGTAATGCTAAAGTCGATCATCTTTTAGAAGCAGAACGTTACGGATCACGCGGTCGCCGCGAGCGATCCTCCACTTCAAAAACCGCGACTCGGCGACTCGGCGTGCATCCGATTGTTCTGTGCTTCCGGCTGTCAGCCGATACCACCGCCAACAAATCGACGATTTTCATCCAGTGTTACACACACCAATGCGTTTGGGATCAGATTGTCGCAAGTATACCAGAGTGTCGCGCCTTCTTCCGATGTCGGGTAGTAAACGACGATGTGAGAAAGACGCATTCGCGAAGCAAATTCGGCAACAGGTATTGGTGCGTTACCATTTCCGAGTGCAATTTGGAATTGACGTACATCGGCGGCGGCGTAGCGGCGGTACCTAGCGTCGTTCGCAGGCAGTGCAGACAAAATCGCACGGACGTATGCGAGTGTGTCGTCAAGCGGCTCATCAGCGAAGAATGTCACCGGAACAGGGCCAGCAGAATCTAACACGATGGAAGCTTCGAAAGTCGCATCGTCACCGCTCCCACGTGTGCATCGACCGAGTACATCGTCATCCAACGTTGTGCTGTTGATCAATTGGTGCATACCCGTCACCGATGGTGCGGGCGTCAACCATCGACGGATAAGTTTTCGCATCTACGCCTCATGCACAGAACAGCGGACATAACCGAGTGACGGCGGACGACTAACCATTTCAAAAACCCCGACTCCGTCACTTCGGTTCATGTCATGGTTCGCGTGGTACACACGACCACACTCTGCATCACATCGCTGCTGACAAGTCTACCCGATTCGAATCGCGAAGGGGAACGAGCATAGATATTTCAGCCGGCGGGTAGAGCGTTTGATCGGCTATCTCAGAGCTGAAATCGAACCATGACATCAATTGCGACAAACAGGAAACTGCTGTCCTGTGAATTCACAAGGGAGTTGTACAAGCAACACAATCAAACCGTGAATTCAGTTGCGATCAACAGGAAACTGACGTCTCGCGAAATCCATTGGCCCGCGATCAAGCACAACTATAACACCGTTAATTCACTTGCGGCGATCAGCTAATCGGTTCCATGCGAGATCAGTTGGGGCAGATTCAAACGCTTCGAACTGCGATGGGCGATGACCATGTTGATAAGAGATGAGTCAGCAGGCAGTCCATCTACCCGCGCGAACGGCGGACATAACCGAGTGACGGCGGATGACTAACCACTTCGAAAACCCCAACTCCGTCACTTCGGTTCATGTCATGGTTCGCGTGGTACACACGACCACAGTCGGCACCACTTCGCTCATGACAAGTCTACCCGATTGGAATCGCCAGAGGGAACGAGCATTGATTTTTCGACTGGCGCATAGGGCGTCTGACCCGCCATTACGGAGCAGAAATAAACCGTGACATCAAATGCGATCAACAGGAAATTGCTGTCCCTTTGGATTAGATGGGCCGTGATCAAGCACAACTATCAAACCGTGAATTCACTTGCGGCGATCATCAAACACTTGCCACGAGAAATCAGATGGGCCGTATTCAGCAGTATTGAAGACAGACGTTGGTTATCGCAGTCACAACCACCCGCGCGAACGGTTCGGATCACGCGGTCGCCGCGAGCGATCCTCCATTTCAAAAACCGTGACTCGGCGACTCGTCGTGCATCCGATGGTTATGCCTTATCCCTGCCAGTCCAAGGGAAGCCTGATTGCGTTATCAGATCGCATTCGGATCCCCAAGCAATCGTCGATGACGTTGACTTTAGCACAACGTTTGATCGCCTGCATGTAAGTCAAATCACTCGTGAGGGAACACGGGACCGTATCGATCAACGTCTTTAGCTCACCGAGCGGAGTGTCGATACCAAGGTGTTGCTTGATAAGCAGCAGAGTCTTGAGCGATGATGGAATGTTTTCCAGGTAAACGATAACGTGTTCCGTAGCAGGGAATGCTGTCGCCTCGGCAATCGGCAGGTGACAGTCATTCTCAATCCATGTCCTCAAGTCATCCGCTACACGTTCGGCATCTTCTGCACGCATGGTGCCGCCATCAACCATCGAGACCGAACCGTCCGTCAATGACAGGATCAACTCCATATCGCCGCTGTCATTCCCAATTGTGACGAAGCCAGGACAGTATTGTCTGGTTTCATATGTATCTTTGCGTTCGATGAAGGACGATCTGCCATAGAGTAAAACGAGTTCCGATGCGATCAGTTCATCGGCGTGGTCGTTGAGAAACTGGCGGTAAAAGTGCGGCAGCGCCGCATCAAGCCAAGACTCAATGTCGTCAACCGTCGGAATCAAGCGTAGATACTCCATGAGGCATAACGGTAGCCGTCACCGAGGGCGGGCGAAAGATTTACCACTTCAAAACCGTCGACTCCCGTCCTTCGGTGCACGGCATGGTTACCCGTCAGATACATTCCTGCAAATCATTCCATTAAACGTTGCGTGCCTGCAAGGAGTGCCCATCCGATAGCGGTGGTGACAATCGCGCGTATCCATAATCCACGCCACCAATACCGAGTGGCGATAGAAAACGAGATCCCGGACACCAGAAATACAACCAGGAAGATTGGCGGAAGAATCCGTACGCTAAAGTCCAAGTCGGATCGAAGCGATGAATTAAAGATCTCGTAGCCCCAGAATACAGCCCCACCTAAAAGAAGTGCCCCGAGCAATCCGCAGATCGCGACGGGAATCAGACGAAACGGATAGAGTAAACGCCACCGCGACGGATTCGAATCAACACCCGCTGGCCCTTTGCTAGTTTCTGCGACGGGGGGCGGTGAATACGGGTTCTGATTCATTCAGGCGGACAACTGACGAAAGAGGTGATCAAGACTCGTACGGGTAACGGTTGCCGTCACCGAGGTCGGGCGGTGGACTGACCACTTCGATAAAACACGACTCCCGACCTTCGCGTGCACGGCATGGTTCGCGTGGTACACACGACCACAGTCTGTATCACATCGCTGTCG
>NZ_JAJKFQ010000016.1 GCF_020966635.1 Stieleria sp. JC731
TGAAATCAAATGGGTCAAATCCAAACGCTTGGAAGTGCAAAGGGCGATGACTAACTGAGAGCGAGATCAGTCAGTCAGCGGTTCATCTACCCGCGCGAACGGCGGACATAACCGAGTGACGGCGGACGACACACCACTTCAGAAACCCCGACTCCGTCACTTCGGTTCATGTCATGGTTCGCGTGGTACACACGACCACAGTCTGCATCACATCGCTGCTGACAAGTCTACCCGATTCGAATCGCCAAGGGGAACGAGCATAGATATTTTGGCCGGCGGGTAGGGCGTTTGACCAGCAATCTCGGAGCAACATCCAAACCGTTGCATTAAATGCGATAAACAGGAAATTGCTGCCCTATGGATTCAGATGGGAGTTGTCCGAGCAACATAATCAAACCGTGAATCCAGTTGCGATCAACAGGAAACTGCTGTCGCGCTAAATCAAGTGGGCCGCGATCAAGCACAACTATCAAACCGTTAATTCACTTGCGGCGATCATCAATCACTTGCCACGTGAAATCAGATGGGCCGGATTCAGCAGCATTGAAGACAGGCGTTGGCTATCAGTCACAACCACCCGCGCGAACGGTACGAATCACCGAGTTGTGGCGAACGACTAACCACTCCAACCAACCCTGACTCCACAACTTCGGTGCATTCGATTGTTCTGCCATCCTACTATCCACTAAACCTCTCGAACAACTCGCCTTCATGTGCAAATCGATCCCAGCCGATCAACGGTCCAACCGTTGGCCCCGGTGACGATCGCGGGCTAGACGGCATCTTCGGTCAGTGCAGTTTGTTTAATACCGGTGCGATCACCGAAATCGGAATCTGGTACGTTGTGACCGCGTCAATCAAGAATCTCGATAAATTGGTGCAGTGCCTCTCGGAGTTCATCAATTGTGTCGTGTGGTTCGGGCGAAATGGCATTCCAGCGGATTCGGAATTCGGCGTTAACAATCCGATTTTCAAACGACAGCAGGCGAGTGCTGATTTCCCAAAGCGGTGCCGCCGGCAAATCGGAAATCTGTATCACCGAATACGCGTTCAAGTGAAACAGCAGTCGTGCGCGGTTTTCATGGGTATAAATACGCATCGAGATCGCAGGGATGTGAGCGACGTATCCTCATTGGCAGAACGGTGGCGATAACCGAGTCGCGGCGACTGATTTTCCATTGTCAAAACCGACAACTCCGCGACTTCGGTTCATCGCTTGGTTCGCCGGGAATCAATCCCATCCAATTGTGTACGCCCGATACCCTTCTTCAAGTTCAGGAACTGGACGTGTTGCCTCGTGCCCGTCGTACGCCCATCCCTCATTACAATAATCCGGTTTCAGCGCCGAGAGTTCTGATTGAAGCGATTCACGTCCAAGCGTGGTTGTAACAACCAATCCTTCGGCCTGCGGCCAAATATTAAAGTCTTCTTCATCGTCCTCTTCCGGGCACTCATGAATTGTTACGTAAACATCTGCGACACTTGGAAGTTCGGAGATTCGCGTGAGTTCAGCAAATATCCCATCGAGGTCGGGAATTTCCTTCCATACAGCGTTTGCCGCGATTGACCGGTCGTCGAAATTGCCATCGAAGAATTGTTCAAAACGGACCAAGGGCAACGTTTCAAATTCTTCAAGATCGTATTGACGCATGATCTCGCGAATCAATCGCGTCCGCTTGTCTGGTTCTTTGTCTTCTGCACTTCGAGCCGGATTCCCACGCTGCGACTCCTCTCCGGGTTCGATCATATCTCCTAAGTGTTCTGATAGGATTTCGCGGAATAGGCTACTGATCGAACTGTTCTTCGAGGCATTCATGTTGCCGCGTTCCGCTACAAATTGGTCATAGCGCGTTTTCGGATTCAAAAATCTTGCCGACTCGCGCTCCAGCCATTCAGAATCATTTGATATGGGGTAGGTGCAAAGCCAAACTATCGTTGATAAATCCGAGTCTGGAGCAACTGATGGTGAGAATCGCTGGAGTGCAATTGCCATTGCCGCGAACACTTCCGCCTTCAGTTGACATTGAGTTTCTGGCGGAAGTTCGGACTTCCGATAAGAATGATGATCGTGATGTAGTGATCGCTCAACTTCTCGGACCCATTTCTGTGGTTCTTTAAAGAAACCCTTCGGCTTTTTGTAGCTGCCACACAGATACCGGTGCTCCCATCTCCATGGATCCCAGCGTTCAGCACTTTGAATCAGTTCATCAATTGAAACGCCGATCGTGCGTGCTATTGCGGATTGTGAAGTGTCATTCAACGCTTCATTCTTCCGATCGCTGAATCCTTTCTCGGTCGAGGCTGACGCGCCAATTGCACAGAAAGTTCGAGGGCTATCTGCAATCGCGATCAAGGAGAAGCCATATACCGGTGAATCAATACGAGAAGTGAGGTCAGCCCAACATTTCTCGATTGAACTAAGAATCAATTGTGACAGTTCCGCAATCGGCAAAATACTCGTCATGTGTAAATACCGCTAAAACCGCAAGTTGACGTCCGCATATCTCGACTTCGGCGAACGGCGGACATAACCGAGTGACGGCGGATGACACACCACTTCAAAAACCCCGACTCCGTCACTTCGGTTCATGTCATGGTTCGCGAGGTACCCACGATCACAGTCGGCACTACATCGCTGCT
>NZ_JAJKFQ010000017.1 GCF_020966635.1 Stieleria sp. JC731
GTTCCCCGATGCAGATTCGACAATTGAAGCGGAGGATCTGATTGGCCGCTGACACCAAATTTGTTGACAAGCAGAAGCCAACTGAAACGTTGAGCAAGCATGTCCGCATTTCGATCATTGAAATGCTCGCGATCGCTGCGATGTGGCTCTTTCTCTCCCAACGATCTGTCACGATTCCGTTGTTCTGCATTGCTGTTTGCGTGAATTGTCGTGCGCAGAGCGGCTGGCTCCCGGCAATCTGCTGGACTGCGGTCGTGATTTCAATGTTTGTACCTTACGACGTCCGAATCGCCGATTTTTCACCCCAATACCGCGGTGCACCACGTCAACATGTTCGCGTTGTACCGCACGTCGTTGGGATGCCAATGCACACTCGCCTGATCGCGAGATATGGAGAATACTACTCATGCGGTTGCGTCGGCGTACCAATCGCTCCGAGGGGAGTAGTATCAATTGCGATTCGCGTTCCGTCCGCGACCACTGTCCCAATTCTGCCTACGCCACAAAATGACGGGGAACAATGAAATGCACGCGAGGACGGGAGTCGAGTTTTTTGGTCTGCTTGCGAGTCGTTCGCCCGTCCCGCGTGATTTCTGACGTTCGCGCGG
>NZ_JAJKFQ010000018.1 GCF_020966635.1 Stieleria sp. JC731
ATATCAATGCTCGTTCCCCTTGGCGATTTGAATCGGGTAGACTGGTCAGCAGCGATGTGGTGCAGACCGTGGTCGTGTGTACCACGCGAACCATGACATGAACCGAAGTGACGGAGTCGGGGTTTTCGAAGTGGTTAGTCATCCGCCGTCACTCGGTTATGTCCGCCGTTACCCGACTGAGATTCGATGACGCTTCCGAAACGCAACCGTCACAACATCGTTATCGACGGCCTGAAGTTGCACTACAATTACAACCCATATCGACTACATGGCCGCGAATCCTGGGTTTGCGTGCAAGACGCATCAGGACATGGTCCGCTACTCAAGATCCAGTGGATCGGCAATTCTGTTTTGCCTCACCTGGTTGAGCAAGCAATACGCTACGGCATGTCAGAGGGATGGAAACCGAACACTGGTTCTGAATTTGATATCGGCATCGATTGCCGGAACGAATCCGCAGAATTCGCGACTAAGCCTGATGACGGTACACGCTGGTGGTTTTATGATGAAATACTCGGGCCGATCATGCGAGACTAGTGATCCAACACGTCCGAGTGTTCATTACGCGATTCACACGGCGGGTAACAATCGCGTGCACCGGAGTACGCGAGCCGGCGGTTTTGAAGTTGAAAATCTTTCGCGCGTACCCGGTGACGCGTGCCGTTCGCGCGGGTAGGTAAACCGCTGAATGACTCATCTGTTTCCCGGATGGTCATCGCCCTTTGCACTATAAAGCGTTTGGATTTGGCCCATTTGGTTTCACCTATCAACTGTTAGCTGATCGATTCAATTGAAGTTGCGGTTTGATAGTTGCGTCTGAACTCGGCCCACCGGATTTCGCGGGACATTAGTTTCCAATTGATCGCAAATGAATTCACGGTTTGATTGTGTTGCTTGAATGACACCCATCTGAATTCATGGGACAGCAGTTGCCTGTTTATCGCATTTGAGGTCATGGTTTGGATGTTGCGCCGAGATAGCAGTTCAAACGCCCTATGCGCCAGCCGAAATATCAATGCTCGTTCCCCCTGGCCATTCCGATCGGGTAGACTTGTCACCAGCGATGTACTGCCGAACGTGGTCGTGTGTACCACGCGAACCATGACATGAACCGAAGTGACGGAGTCGGGGTTTCTGAAGTGGTGTGTCGTCCGCCGTCACTCGGTTATGTCCGCCGTTCGCGCGGGTAGATGAACCGCTGAATGACTCATCTGTTTCCCGGAGGGCCATCGCCCTTTGCATTACAAAGCGTTGAATCCGGCCTATCTGATCTCACCTAGCAACTGATAGCTGATCGTTGCACTTGAGGTTACGGTTTGATAGTTGCTCGTGAACTCGGCCCATTTGATTTCGCGAGACGTCAGTTTCCTATTGATCGCAATTGAATTCGTGGTTTGATTGTCTCGCTTTGATATCGCCCATCTGATTTGAAAAGACAACAGTTTCCTGTTGATCGCATTTGATGTCACGGTTTGATTGCTGCTCCGAGATGGCTGGTCAGACGCCCTATGCGCCAGCCGAAAAATCTATGCTCGTTCCCCTTCACGATTCCGATCGGGTAGACTTGTTGGCAGCGATGTGCTGCCGACTGTGGTCGTGTGTACCACGCGAACCAGTTGGTGCACCGAAGTCGGCGAGTCGACGTCTTTTGGGTTTTAGTTTCACCTCAACCGCGCCGACTCGGTGACCATCGCCGTTCGCGCGGATGGTTGTGCCTGCGATAACCAACGCCTGTTTTCGATGCTGACGGATCTGGCCCATCTGATCTCATCTGACAACCATTAGCCGATCGCCGCAACTGAGTTTGTGGTTTTATAGT
>NZ_JAJKFQ010000019.1 GCF_020966635.1 Stieleria sp. JC731
TCGAGAGCGAAGTAGTGTAGACTGTGGTCGTGTGTACCACGCGAACCATGACATGAACCGAAGTGACGGAGTCGGGGTTTCTGAAGTGGTGTGTCATCCGCCGTCACTCGGTTATGTCCGCCGTTCCGCTACAAAGGAGATTTCCGATTCGCTTCTCGCTGCGGACGCTGTTCGTTTTTGCAACTCTCGCCGCTGCGGCCGTCGCGGGATATCGGTACCTGAATCCGCCTCCGACGATCGAAGAACGATTGGACAACTCTTTCACAGGCCACGCGATATATGCCTATCCTGAAGTCGGTCGGTTCGGATTTCACAGTGACGTCTTGCGTGCAATCGCGGAATCGACGTCCGAATCGCTGAAACGCCCTGAGATCGTCGCTGCCTGGACGCGTTCTAGTGATAACGAACTCGTTGTATTATTCCTTGCGTCTTCGTTTGCCGTTGATTCCCTTTCAACGCGTGATCTCAACGGAACTGTGACGACCATTCGTTTGCCAGCAGATGAACTGCAATGCAATCGACTCAGACGAGAGCACTCGATCGATTTCCAGGTCGTGGCACCGCTTCAAACCGTCAATTTGGCTACAATTGAATCAGTCGCCCTCGTCAACGACGACAAACTGACTACCGAGTTTTTTCCGGTACGGCACTCTCCGACTCAGCAACGAGCGGAACCATGACGTGCACCGGAGGACGGCATGGGGCGTTTACAAATGGAAACTCACACCGCCGTCCCCGGTGACGTCGGCCGTTCGCGCGGGTAGATGGACCGCTTGATGACTCATCTCTTATCAACATGGTCATCGCCCATTGCAGTTCGAAGCGTTTGGATTCGGCCCATCTGAATTCAGTTGTCAACTGTTAGCTGATCGCCGCGAATGATGCTGCGGTTTGATAGTCGCTGCTGAATTCGGCCCATCTGATCTCACCTGGCAACTGATAGCTGATCGTTGCAACTGAGTCTGCGGTTTGATAGTTGCTCGTGAACTAGGCCCATGTGATTTCGAAAGACGTCAGTTTCCTGTTTATCGCACTTGATGTCACGGTTTGATTTTTGCTCCGAGTTAGCTGTTCAAACGCCCTGCGCGCCAGCCGAAATATCTATGCTCGTTCCCCTTGGCGATTTGAATCGGGTAGACTGGTCAGCAGCGATGTGGTGCAGACCGTGGTCGTGTGTACCTCGCGAACCATGACATGAACCGAAGTGACGGAGTCGGGGTTTTTGAAGTAGTTAGTCGTCCGCCGTCACTCGGTTATGTCCGCCGTTCGCGCGGGTGGTTGTGTCTGCGATAACCAACGTCTGTCTTCAATGCTGCTGAATCTGGCCCATCTGATTTCATGTGGCAAGTGTTTGATGATCGCCGCAAGTGAAGTTGCGGTTTGATAGTTGTGCCCGGATTTCGCCCATCGGACTTCAACGGACATCAGTTTCCTGTTGATCGCATTGGAAGTCACGGTTTGATTGTGCTGCTTGAACATCGCCCATCTGAATTCACCGGGCAGCAGTTTCTTGTTTATCGCACTTGATGTCACGGTTTGATTTCTGCTCCGAGATAGCTGTTCAAACGCCCTATGCGCTGGCCGAAATATCAATGCTCGTTCCCCTTGGCCATTCCGATCGGGTAGACTTGTCAGCAGCGATGTGATGCAGACTGTGGTCGTGTGTACCACGCGAACCATGCCGTGCACGCGAAGGTCGGGAGTCGTGTTTTATTGAAGTGGTCAGTCCACCGCCCGTCCTCGGTGACGGCTACCGTTCTGCGAGTAAGAGTTGCATTTGAAAGTTCAAGTTCGAAACGCTGAATTGGCCGACGCCCAAGACATCTTTGATTTGCGTTGCGACCCTCGTCTGCGTGGAATGCAATATCCTCCATCTTTCTTTGAGTCTCCTGCTTCAATCTTCGCGCTCGTTGATCAGGAAGACATAATTCCGGATTGCGGAAGCAAGATTTCAATTATTGTCGTTGATGGAAAATTCGGTGGGAACATTACTGAGTTTTTCTGGCTCAAATCGAATGGGATACGAGAAGTCAGTTTGGCTTGGAACCTCTTGCCCAGCCTATGGGGAAAGGGGATAATGGTGAAATCGATGTCGTCAATTCTCGATGCGCGATTTGCCGCGAGTACGGATTTGCAATTTGTTGCGTTCAGCTTTCGTACGAATCATCGTAGCATTCGGGTGATCGAAAAGCTGGGGTTCAAAATAGAGACAACAACCTTTTGGGAGCGGGCATCGCATTTCATCCATGGCAGGCGACGGGTTGTGAAGTTCCGTCTGAAATTGAATGACTGGAATACCGATGTCGATCGATGTCGCAGAACAATGACATGAACCGAAGTGACGGAGTCGGGGTTTTTGAAGTGGTTAGTTGTCCGCCGTCACTCGGTTATGTCTGCCGTTCATCGTACGAATGTCATCTTACTTTCATCTTCCGCTTCACATCGATTGGAACGTCGAGTTTGTACTCGGTGAACTGACCCGTCGGCAAATTGATGCTGCGTTGGCGGGTTCGGAGATTCACATCACGTTGTCATCTGAACGTTGCCAAGCTTGGCGAGAAAAGCATCAGTCGAAGCTTGATCGGCGTATCGCCAAGGGGCTTCCCCGTCGCCCACAACTAGCAATTCGACATTTCCCCAATCGATTCCTGCGCAACATTGAACTTGATCGCGACGTTTTCGGCGCGCCGTGGTCAGAAGAGCACGTCATCCTCACACAAGCATCGATATTGGATCTCGGGGCTACGCTGCTCGACTCTTTGGACACTGAACTCGACATTGCGTTGTCGCACTCCAAACGGCCTGCCGAGATCTCAGAATTTCGCAAACGCATTGAGTCGCTCATCGCGGAGAAGGAGCAGCATATCGAAGCTCTCGATTTCGAACCTGCGGCAGCCGCTCGTGACCGAGAGATGGAAGTGAGAGACGAACTTGAGACGTTTCTCTTGCATGGCGCGGAATGACGATGAACAATGCATTGCACCGAAGGCACGGAGTCGAGGTTTTCCTGAGTTCAGATCGTTCGCCGTGCCTCGGTGAACGGGGACGTTATGCGAATAGAGCGATGCATCGTACCTACCTGATTCTCACCATATTGACGATGGTTGCCGGATGCTCGCCACGAAATTCAAACGCTCCAAATGTAGGCAACGACGCTAC
>NZ_JAJKFQ010000020.1 GCF_020966635.1 Stieleria sp. JC731
CGGTGAACGGGGACGTTATGCGAATAGAGCGATGCATCGTACCTACCTGATTCTCACCATATTGACGATGGTTGCCGGATGCTCGCCACGAAATTCAAACGCTCCAAATGTAGGCAACGACGCTACCAGCGCTCGCCCTGGGAATGCGATCCGCGACTTCGAGGCCGTCTGGCGTTCAATCGATCACCCGCAGTTCAAGATCTACGTGGGGCAGAAACGCTGGTTCGTATTTCGCGAAGGGCCGACCGAATTGCGGGTGTGGGGTAAAATCGATCTCGTCCCGTCGTCAAAAATGCCTTCCGTCCTCGATGCGACGCTACGCGAGTTTGAAGCTGACGATCAGGAACTATTGACGCAGTTAAACGAACGTGGTTCGATTGATATAACTTTCGTCCGAGACGGTGACTTTCTTCGCGTATTCGCAGCGGACGTCGGGGAATGGAAATTGGAAGGAGTCTATCGATATGAAAGTGACGACACACCAGCTAAGGGTTACGACAACGTACACGATTGGGGAACGGACGCATAACAATCGGATGCACGTGAGTCGCCGAGTTGAGGTTTTTGAAGTGGTGAGTCGTTCGCGGCGACCACGTGATCCGTCCCGTTC
>NZ_JAJKFQ010000021.1 GCF_020966635.1 Stieleria sp. JC731
CTACCGTTCTGCCGTGAACGAAGATTCAACCATTCACTGAGATTTTCAGCGACAATTGTTACGCGACGTCTACAACGGACTGCTTTACATCGGTGACGCGATCTCGGCCCGTGACCTCAAGCAGATTTACCATCATCAAATCGCTGCGGTAGTTGACTTGGCTGCCAATGAACCGCCAGCGGCTCTTGGCCGCGATATCATCTATTGCCGTTTTCCGATCTCCGACGATGGTTCAAATGATGACTTGCTAATTTCGGCAAGCATTGACTGCCTGCGATCGCTGCTCGAACGCGACTACCGAACGCTTGTGGCTTGCAGTGCGGGAATGAGCCGTTCACCAACGATTGCTGCTGCTTCATTATCCATCATCACGGATGATCCGCTTGCGGACACGCTTTCTCGCATCACGGCGAATGCACCTCGGGATGTGTCACCGGCCTTATTCGCTTCCGTCATCCGCGTTCATGCTACACTGGTCGCTCGCCGGCGGGCGTGACTGGATAGATGGCAGAACCATGAATTGCACGGGAGGACGGGAGTC
>NZ_JAJKFQ010000022.1 GCF_020966635.1 Stieleria sp. JC731
GCCGCGTTCAAGCACAACTATCAGACGGTGAATTCAATTGCAGCGATCAGCTAACAGTTGCCACGTGAGATCAGATGGGCCGAATTCAGTAGCGTTGGATTCAAGCCACAACCATCCGCGCGAACGGCGGACATAACCGAGTGACGGCAGATGACTAACCACTTCAAAAACCCCGACTCCGTCACTTCGGTTCATGTCATGGTTCGCGTGGTACACACGACCACAGTCTGCATCACATCGCTGCTGACAAGTCTACCCGATTCAATTCGCGAAGGGGAACGAGCATAGATATTTCAGCCGACGGGTAGAGCGTTTGATCGGCTATCTCGGAGCTGAAATCAAACCGTGACATCAAGTGCGATAAATAAGAAACTGCTGTCGCGCTAATTCCAATGGGCCGCGATCAAGCACAACTATCAAACCGCAAATTCACTTGCGGCGATCATCAAACACCTGCCACATGAAATCAGATGGGGCGAATCAAAACGCCATGTATTGCAAAGGGCGATGATCAACTGAGAAGGAGCTGAGTTATCTGGCGGCTTATCTACCCGCGCGAACGGCGGACATAACCGAGTGACGGCGGACGACTAACCACTTCAAAAACCCCGACTCCGTCACTTCGGTTCATGTCATGGTTCGCGTGGTACGCACGACCACGGTTTGCAGTACATCGCTGGTGACAAGTTTATCCGATCGGAATCGCGAAGGGGAACGAGCATAGAAATTTCAGCTGGCGGGTAAGACGTTTGACCAGCAATCTCCAAGCAGGGATCAAACCGTGACATCAAATGCGATAAACAGGAAATTGCTGTTCTGTGAATTCACAAGGGAGTTGTCCAAGCAACACGATCAAACCGTGAATTCAATTGCGATCAATAGGAAACTGACGTCTTGCGAAATCCATTGGGCCGAGTTCACGAGCAACTATCAAACCGTAACCTCAATTGCGCGATCAGCTATCAGTTGTGACGTTAATTCAGATGGGCCGAAATCCAAACGCATTGAAGTCCACAGGGCGATGGCCAACTGAGAAATAGATGAGTCACTCAGCGGTTCATCTACCCGCGCGAACGGTAGACATCACGCGGGACGGGCGAATGACTTGCAAGCAGACCAACAACCGCGACTCCCGTCCTCGCGTGCATGTCATTGTTATCCGTCTGTTTTGCTGTGGAGTGGAATTGCGAGCCCCATAGATGCTGTAACTGAGTTGCTGCCCTCAGGCGCAGGAATCGGTGGTAGTGGAAACACGTGAGAGTTGCTGTCGGATGTAACGCGAATCCTGAATGGGAACTTTGCGTCGGGCATCTGCGAGTACGATGGGCTATCGTCCATCCAGTATTGCCCATCGTCGTCCGGCGAAAACATAAAGTCACCTACCGAGAACTTGATCGTCCAACGGCCAGACAAATCAGACGTGGTAGTTACCTCAGTTGTCTTGTGGCGGATTAGTTCGACAGTCGTCCCGACCCGTGGGGACTTGGTTTCGGCATCTAAAAGCAAACCAACAATTGTGATGTCATATTGGTAGCTGCAACCGCATAAAATTAGAGAAAACGCGAAAAGGAGTGGCAGTGAGCGAAACATGCGAGGCTCCTTTATCGGATAACGCAATGAATCACCGAGTCGCCGCGGGTGACATGAACTTAAAACACCCCATGATCGGCGACTTCGGTGCATTCGCTTGTTATCCAGCGGATCTGCTGTTGGGCTAGCCGTACTTTAAACCGTGCTCTGCAAGTAGTTGGCGAAACTCGCTATCACGTGTTTTGCTGCCAAATGCACCAGAAATCGTTTTTAGCGATCTCATCGCCATTATCTCTTGTAGATCAGCTGGCACCAAAGGAGTACCCACAATCGAAAACGACTGTAGCTTGGGAATGTGAACTACGGACTCAACATCGCATAGTCTGTTGCACGTAAAGATTGTCAGTTTCTTGAGTCGTTTGCAGTGGGATAAGTTGGGAAACTCTTTCAAGTGTGTGACGTATCCAATTCCGAGAGTCTCGAGTTGCGTCAACCGAGAGAGAAAGGAAAGGTCTGGCGTTTTGTCACGATTGGTGTGGTACCAAAGGTCCTTGAGGTGCGGAAGCGTTGCCAAGACGTCCCAGTTTGCGACCTTGCAAGCATACACTTTTAATCCTCGCAGTTCTTTCCATTCATTGAGGAAAGCAAGAGACTCAGCATGAATACCTCGAAGCGTCAATACTCGCTCGTCGCAATACGTGCGAAGAGAATTCAGATCCCGCGTTGATAATGCACGATCTTCGCCGTCGACGATGATGTGCTCAAGAGCATGATGCTGACATTCGGCGGCTAAGCGCAGTTTGCGTACTGACATTTTTACTGGATAACGGTAGAAATCACGCGGGACGGGCAAACGACATGCAAGCAGACGAAAAACCGCGACTCCCGTCCTCGCGTGCATTTCCTTGTTCTGTCGCGTTTATGGGGCATCATATGTGGGCGTCATCCGCGATCAGCCATCGCTGGGACGACGTGCAAATCAAAGTCTCCGCTAAGTCCCATTTCACGATCAATACGTAGTATATCATCCCAGTTTTCACGCGCGAAGGAAATCGTGAGTTCGCGATCATTCTCGGTAGTGTCGTCGCATGATTCGCCCGGGGTGAGCAACATTTCTAGATGGACGGCAATTGCGTAGAGGATCTGATCTCTCCGAGACGGAATCGCGTCTGGTGTTTCGTAAAGGTTGATTAGTACCGAAGGTGGAAATGCTGAGGATAAACACCAAACACCGTCTTGATGGTCAATCCAATCAATCGTCGTTGTACGATTCAGCAGCCAGTGTCGAACGTTGGCCAGATTGGATTCATTCATGCGCAACCAATAAACTTTCCCAGCGACAGAACGGTGGTGATCAGCGGGGACGGGCAAACGACTTGCAAGCAGACGAGAAAACAATCCACCCGTCCTCCGTTGCATCACATGGTTACCCGCCGTTTTGAACCCAATCCGCGATTCGCTCGCCGGGTTTCAGTTCATCACGAACGTAATAGTACACCATCCCTTCTACCAGCTCAATTTCACGTGCCGCAACGTAGTAACGATGGCCACCGCGGAAATCGGGATCGCTGTGAATCTCGAATAGCGTCTCGTCCGCATCGAGTTCAAGGTGCGAGTACAAGTGCCGGATTGGATCGCCAGCAATCGAGAATGTGGGCGAATCAAGTCCGTAAATCGGCAGGCCGATATAAGCCACACCGCGAAAGTGAACCTCAAACTCGTGGTAGTAGCAGTGGTCAAAGCTGCCGGTAAGCAGCAGCGTATCTCGTGCGTATGATTGCACTACGAGATCGGTCGCGTTCGTCGTTTGCACAATCTTGTTAATGCGGTCAAGCGTTGATTGCATTTCACGCGTCAATCGAAGAGCAGTCTTTGTCGGGTAACGGCGGACATAACCGAGTGACGGCGGACGACTCACCACTTCAAATACCGCGACTCCGTCACTTCGGTTCATGTCATGGTTCGCGTGGTACACACGACCACAGTCTGCAGTACATCGCTCTCGACAAGTCTACCCGATTGGAATCGCGAAGGGTAACGAGCATAGATTTTTCGGCTAGCGCATAGGGCGTCTGACCTGCCTTTTCGGAGCCGAAATCAAACCGTGACATCAAATGCGATAGCCAGAAACTGCTGCCCCATGAAATCAGATGGACGATATCAAAGCAACACAATCAAACCGTGAATACAGTTGCGTTCAACAGGAAACTGATGTCCGTTGAAGTCTGATGGGCGAAATCCGGGCACAACTATCAAACCGCAAATTCACTTGCGGCGATCATCAAACACCTGCCACATGAAATCAGATGGGCCGAATCAAAACGCCATGTATTGCAAAGGGCGATGATCAACTGAGAAGGAGCTGAGTTATCTGGCGGCTTATCTACCCGCGCGAACGGCAGAATTCACGGGGAACGGGCGTAGGACGTGCAAGCAGACCATTAAACCCGACTCCCGTTCTCCCGTGCAATTCATGGTTCGTCGCGTCCCAAGTCATGGAATCGACTCGTGTCGTCTCGCAGTTCGTATCGGTTGGGAACCGCTCCGTTATCTAGGAAGTGCCCAAAGACATCGATTGCGTCATCTATATCGAGAACTTCGTGTGCCCAGAGATTGATCTGGCCGACGGCAGAGTTTATTTGCCGCGCTGATCGTTCCGTAGAATCGGCACGACCTAGAATGTAGTGCCGGAACGAATCCCCATCTAGCTTACGATATTCGATGACCAGTTTCAGCCTCGCGCCAGCAGTTTGGACGTATGAGCCATCGTCCGATGTGAGAGAAAAATAACCGGGACCAGCGGGCGTGATGTGACTCAATCGATCACCAATGTAGTCTCGCGTCGGGTTTCGAAGGTCGGCTTGCAGGTGTTCTGAGAAGTTCACGATAGGTTTATTCAGTCGACGAACGGCGGACATAACCGAGTGACGGCGGACTACTTACCACTTCAACAACCCCGACTCCGTCACTTCGGTTCATGTCATTGTTCGCGAGGTACCCACGACCACAGTCCGCACCACATCGCTGCTGACAAGTCTACCCGATCGGAATCGTGAAGGGGAACGAGCATAGATATTTCGGCCGGCGGAAAGGGCGTTTGATCAGCAATCTCCAAGCCGGGATAAAACCGTGACATCAGAAGCGATCATCAGGAAACTGACGCATCGTGAATTCTGATCGAAGTTGTTCAAGCAAGACAATCAAACCGTGATTTCAATTGCGATCGATAGAAAACTGTCGTCTCGTGAAATCCTGTGGGCCGCGTTCACGAGCAACAATCAAACCGCAGGCTCAGTTGCAACGATCAGCTATCAGTTGCCAGGTGAGATCAGATGGGCCGGATCCAAATGCTTTGAATTGCGAAGGGAGATGACGCACTGAGAAAGAGAAGAGTCATCAAGCAGTCCATCTACCCGCGCGAACGGCGGACATAACCGAGTGACGGCGGATGACACACCACTTCAGAAAACCCGACTCCGTCACTTCGGTTCATGTCATGGTTCGCGTGGTACACACGACCACAGTCTGCATCACATCGCTGCTGACAAGTCTACCCGATTCGAATCGCGAAGGGGAACGAGCATAGATATTTCAGCCGGCGGGTAGAGCGTTTGATCGGCTATCTCAGAGCTGAAATCGAACCATGACATCAATTGCGACAAACAGGAAACTGCTGTCATGTGAATTCACAAGGGAGTTGTACAAGCAACACAATCAAACCGTGAATTCAGTTGCGATCAACAGGAAACTGACGTCTCGCGAAATCCATTGGCCCGCGATCAAGCACAACTATAACACCGTTAATTCACTTGCGGCGATCAGCTAATCGGTTCCATGCGAGATCAGTTGGGGCAGATTCAAACGCTTCGAACTGCGATGGGCGATGACCATGTTGATAAGAGATGAGTCAGCAGGCAGTCCATCTACCCGCGCGAACGTCAGAAATCACGCGGGACGGGCGAACGACTCGCAAGCAGACCAAAAAACTCGACTCCCGTCCTCGCGTGCATTTCATTGTTCCCCGTCATTTTGTGGCGTAGGCAGAATTGGGAC
>NZ_JAJKFQ010000023.1 GCF_020966635.1 Stieleria sp. JC731
TCGTATCGAATGTTGGCGTCAGGATCTGGCGTAGAGAGTGAATTCAAGTGATCAGCATGCATCTCAAGTGCCTCCATTCCAAACGATTTGAGATCTGCCATCGAAAGCCACTCAGTACAAATAACGTCACGGATCACGCGGTCGCCGCGAGCGATCCTCCACTCCAACAACCACGACTCGGCGACTCGTCGTGCATCCGATTGTTATCCCACAGATTCACTATGTCGTGGTCGGCGAAGGCGCTGGATGAGTTCACGAAGAAGCACTCGATCTTCAGGCATGTAGTACCGGTAGTGTGCCATGACTTCTTTTCCAGTTGAATCATGTACGGAGAAAACACCGAGCCACTCGCTGACGAATTCCGGATCGACGTCGTTCATGTCGATGGATGCCGGTTGGGAGCTAAAGATCAAGGTTGGGCCAGAGAGCGTTAGTCCATGCACATTGACATCAAAATTCCGGATGTCGACCACGCAGGCCCAGAAAGCCGCGCGAATCACAACGATAAACACCGCCCATCCATACGGAATCTGAGCCCACCGCGTAAGGCAATAAACTGCGATCCCAATAGAGAGACTGCTTGCGGCAGTAGTGATGAAAAATCGCCAGCGACTAGCCGCGAACGTCAATCGTGTCAGATCAGGTGAAATCAAAATAGCAGGTTGGGATAACGGTAACGATCACGTGGTCGCCGCGAACGACTTACCACTCCAAAACTCTCAACTCGGCGACTCACGTGCATCGTCTGGTTCGCCGCCGGCTCGGGCCATCGAGTTGGGGCGTGACAATCACAGTATAGCTATCTCTGCGCACCCGCGAATCATTCGTCGATAAACGTGCCGTCCGGAGCGAGAATGAAGTCGTCCGCAACATCCGGAGTGAAGATTGGAATGAAGCCAAGCAAGCAGCCACGTGTGCCGGTCGACAGGTCGGACATGACCCGAATGTGGCGTTTTGATCGATCGTCCCAAAGTATGTTTGTCTCAATCGTGTATGTCGTACCATCGGGTGCGGTGCCGTCAATCACGTCAAGATGATCCTCGTGACGCGGCGACTCAAGACGCGCGGCAAGTTCCGAGTGCGACATCTCACGGTACGACGCAAGATGCTCTGTCAAGATCGCAGCGAGAGTGTGCCGGTCCACGGTAATGCAATTTGAGTCGGCGAAACGGCGATGGTCACCGAGTCGGCGCGATTGAGGTGAAACTAAAACCTAAAAGTCGTCGACTCGCCGACTTCGGTGCACCAACTGGTTCGCGTGGTACACACGACCACAGCCAGCAGTACATCGCTGTCAACAAGTCTACCCGATTCGAATCGCCAAGGGGAACAAGCATAGATATTTCGGCTGGCGCACAGGGCGTCTGACCAGCTATATCGGAGCAGAAATCAAACCGTGGCCTCAAATGCGATAGACAGGAAACTGCTGTCCCTTTAGATCAGATGGGCCGTGATCCCCAACGATAATCAAACGGTGAATTCAATTGCGAACAATAGGAAACTGACGTCTCGCAAAATCCATTGGGCCGCGATCACGAGCAACTATCAAACCGCAACTTCGGTTGCGTCGATCAGCTAGCACTTGTCACATGAAATCAGGTGGGCCGAAATCAGACGCCTGGAACTAAGAAGGGCGATGACCATGTTGTTTAGAGATGAGTCATCAAACACTCACAGCTACCCGCGCGAACGGCGGACATAACCGAGTGACGGCGGACGACTAACCACTTCAAAACCCCCGATTCCGTCACTTCGGTTCATGTCATGGTTCGCGTGGTACACACGACCACGGTCGGCACTACCTCGCTGACGACAAGTCTACCCGATCGGAATCGGGGAGGGGAACGAGCATAGATATATCGGCCGGCGCATAGGGCGTTTGATCGGCTATCTCGGAGCAGCAATCAAACCGTGACATTCAAATACGATAGACAGGAAACTGCTGTCCTGTGAATTCACAAGGCAGTTGTCCAAGCAACACAATCAAACCGTGAATTCAATTGCGATCAACAGGAAACTGATGTCCGTTGAAGTCCGATGGGCGAAACCCGGGCACAACTATCAAACCGCAACTTCACTTGCGGCGATTATCAAACACTTGCCACATGAAATCAGATGGGCCGGAGCAACACCCGTTGAATTGCAGAGGGCGATGACCAACTGAAAAGGAGTTGAATCACTCAGCAGTTCATCTACCCGCGCAACGGTACGGATCACGTGGTCGCCGCGAAAGTTCAACCACTTCAAAAACCTCAACTCGGCGACTCACGTGCATCCGATGGTTATCCGATCATCTTCGCATAAAGCGGGCGAGCCAACGAAAACCTGATGGATTAATTGAAGTGTACACCTCAGCTGGGATTCCGAATAAAAGCGGTCCGGAAAGTATGCACCCGTCTATCTTCGATCCTGCTTCCACCGCATTGTGAATTGTATCCAACATTGCACTACGACTTGCGATTGCAGTGAATCTTTCTCGGTCGTGAACGTCATGAAGCATCTTAGACGCAAGTTCTGCGCATTGAGCAAAAATCGGTTCGGCGGCAAACGGGAACTCATGCGGTCGATCTCGTCCGTCTTTCGCAAAGAAGGTTTGTGGAAGTGTGATCGACCATTTATGGCCAATCAAAACCAGACCTAATGCCTCTGGTGGCCAATCGAGTAGTCGACGGATCGTCACCGGGTCATCATGCAACTCAGACGCTCGACGCTCAAGCGCGTCGTCGACTAGACCTGGATCGGCCAGCAATTCGATTGCGGCATCGAAGACATTTTGGTCAACAGCAAGCGTCAAGATTTTTCGCCCGGATAACGGCGGACATAACCGAGTGACGGCGGACGACTAACCACTTCAAAAACCCCGACTCCGTCACTTCGGTTCATGTCATGGTTCGCGTGGTACACACGACCACAGTCTGCACCACATCGCTGATGACAAGTCTACCCGATCGGAATGGCCAAGGGAAACGAGCATTGATATTTCAGCCGGCGGGTAGGGCGCCTGACCTGCCATCTCGGAGCAGAAATCAAACCGTGACATCCAATGCGATAAACAGGAAATTGCTGTCCTGTGAATTCACAAGGGAGTTGTCCAAGCAACACAATCAAACCGTGAATTCAATTTCGATTGATTGAAAGCTGATGTCCGTCGAAATCAAATGGGCTGGATTCAGCAGCAACTATCAAACCACAAACTCAGTTGCGGCGATCAGCTAACAGTTGATAGGTGAAATCAGATGGGCCAGATCCGTCAGCATCGAAGACAGGCGATGGTTATCGCAGGCACAACCATCCGCGCGAACGGTAGACATAACCGAGTGACGGCGGACGACTCACCACTTCAAAAACCCCGACTCCGTCACTTCGGTTCATGTCATGGTTCGCGTGGTACACACGACCACAGTCGGCATCACATCGCTGATGACAAGTCTACCCGATCGGAATGGCCAAGGGGAACGAGCATTGATATTTCAGCCGGCGGGTAGGGCGTTTGATCGGCTATCGCGGCGCAGAAATCAAACCGTGACATCAAATGCGCTCAACAGGATACTGCTGTCCCTTTCGAATAGAGAAGCCGTCAGCCGCAACATAATCAAACCGTGAATTCAGTTGCGATCGATAGGAAACTGTCGTCTCGTGAACGCTCTTGGGCCGCGTTCACGAGAAACAATCAAACCCCAAATTCAATTGCAGCGATCCGCTTTCTGTTGACACTTGAAATCAGATGGGCCGGGTCCAAATGCTTTGAATTGCGAAGGGAGATGAGCAACTGAGAAAGAGATGAATCATCCAGCGGTTCATCTACCCGCGCGAACGGCGGACATAACCGAGTGACGGCGGACGACACACCACTTCAGAAACCCCGACTCCGTCACTTCGGTTCATGTCATGGTTCGCGAGGTACCCACGACCACAGTCGGCACTACATCGCTGCTGACAAGTTTATTCGATCGGAATCGCGAAGGGGAACGAGCATAGATATTTCAGCCGGCGGGCAGGGCGTTTGAACAGCAATCTCCAAGCCGGGATAAAACCGTGACATCAGAAGCGATCATCAAGAAACTGACGCATCGTGAATTCCGATGGGTGTAATTCGAGCGACACAATCAAACCGTGAATTCAATTGCGATCAATAGGAAACTGTCGTCTCGTGAAATCTCCTGGGCCGCGTTCACGAGCAACAATCAAACCGTTGTTTCAATTGCGGCGATCAGCTAACAAATGCCATGCGAGATCAGATGGGCCGAATCCAAACACTCTATAGTGTAAAGGGCGATGACCATCCTGGAAACAGATGAGTCATTCAGCGGTTCAACTACCCGCGCGAACGGTCATGGTCACCGAGTCGGCGCGGTTAAGGTGAAACTAAAACCCAAAAGACGTCGACTCGCCGACTTCGGTGCACCAACAGGTTCGCGAGGTACCCACGACCACGGCCAGCAGTACATCGCTGTCGACAAGTCTACCCGATTCGAATCGCCAAGGGGAACGAGCATTGATATTTTGGCTGGCGCATAGGGCGTTTGAACTTCTATCTCGGAGCTGAAATCAAACCGTTGCATCGAATGCGATAAACAGGAAACTGCTGATCCGTGAATTCAGATGGGTGTTATTCGAGCGACACGATCAAACCGTGAATTCAATTGCGATCAATAGGAAACTGACGTCTCGCGAAATCAAATAGGCCGAATTCACGAGCAACTATCAAACCACAAACTCAGTTGCGGCGATCGGCTAACTGTCGCCAGTTGACATCAGATGGGCCAGATCCGTCAGCATTGAAGACAGACGTTGGTTATCGCAGTCACAACCACCCGCGCGAACGGTCATGGTCACCGAGTCGGCGCGGTTGAGGTGAAACTAAAACCCAAAAGACGTCGACTCGCCGACTTCGGTGCACCAACAGGTTCGCGAGGTACCCACGACCACAGTCGGCACCACATCGCTGGCGACAAGTCTACTCGATTCGAATCCCCAAGGGTAACGAGCATAGATTTTTCGGCTGGCGCATAGCGAGTTTGAACTGCTATCTCGGAGCTGAAATCAAACCTTCACGTCAAATGCGATTGATTGGAAACTGATGTCTCAAGAAATCAATTGGCCGAATTCACGGGCAACTATCGAACGACAAACTCAGTTGCGGCGATCGGCTAGTGGTTGCCATGTGAAATCAGCTGGGCCGGATTCAGCAGCGTTGGATTCAAGCCACAACCATCCGCGCGAACGTCACGGATCACGCGGTCGCCGCGAGCGATCATCCACTTCAAAAACCACGACTCGGCGACTCGTCGTGCATCCGATTGTTACCCGCTGCTCTCTGACCAACGTTGGCGACATTCAGCAAGAGTGGTTTTACAACGATGCCATTTGATAATGTATCGACTAGCAAGCAATGCCGAAACGCAGAACCCCAACGCAAACAGTAAACGCGTCCCCGAGATCCCGGCAGAGTTGTAGACAATCGCGATCAACCAGAAGACACGTGTTGTGGTATCGTGTTCACGGCTAAACGCAATCTGTGATTCGAATAGCCAGCAAAGTGCCAGCGAACCAAACGCTGCGGCAATCCAGATGGCTACAACTAAGCGAAGATTCTTTGGACGCTGGCAACAACGACGACAAATTCCGCCATAGCGTTTCAGAGTTGCAATCTGGGCCAGTGTTTCGCAGTGCGTGCATCGCTTGCGTTCTGATGTCATTCGGAAGATCAACAGAGATGTTCAGCGGCGTGATGGCGTAGGGGCCAATTGAGTCGGGTAACGGCGATGGTCACCGAGTCGGCGCGATTGAGATGAAACTAAAACCCGAAAGTCGTCGACTCGCCGACTTCGGTGCACCAACAGGTTCGCGTGGTACACACGACCACAGTCGGCACAACATCGCTGACGACAAGTCTACTCGATCGGAATGACCAAGGGGAACGAGCATTGATATTTCGGCTGGCGCATAGGGCGTTTGAACTGCTATC
>NZ_JAJKFQ010000024.1 GCF_020966635.1 Stieleria sp. JC731
GCTCAGTCCGTAAACGATGTCGTCTGCGTTGCCGAACGTCCCATCGGGACCTGCACCGCGAAGCTCGAAGTTGGCATCGACCAAAGTCGACTGATCGATGTCCTCGCTGAAATTCACCGTGAACGTACTGAGCACATCGGTCAATGTTCCGCCCTCGTCCGGCAAGCGACTCACGCTGGTGATCACCGGTGGCACTAAGTCGGCTACAGTAACATCCAATACATATTGAGCGTCCAGGCTCGCACCGGAAAATAGCGGTGCGCCATCTTCGGCATCCATTTCGATGATCCCGAAGCTGTTGGTGCCCAGAGAGGTGTTGTCGGTGGTATACCAGCGGGCATCGGACGAGGTGTAGACATAGTCATTGCCACGAGGTTCCCCGGAACCCCAATTCGTATAGTCCACAGGACTCCCGTCACTCCAAACAAATGTCCCTTCGCTATCGGCATCATTTAATCCGATCCAGCGTTGACTACCCAAGGTGTCGATAAGAAGTTGGTTCTGCGGGGCTGATGCAATTGACGCCAAGTGTCCGCCAGCTGCGACTGCCGCCGCTTCGGCTTCGGTCCAACTGGATACCGGTTCGGTCAGCGCAAACCTACTTCCTTCGCTCACCGCTGTTCTAGTTCGGACTCTGGCGAAGTAGGTGCCATCGGCATCCAGCGTAGCGGTGAAGACTCCGTCACTCACATCCTCGTCCACAATGACATTGTCATCGTCGTCGAGAAGTTCGACGAACGGCTCAAGCGTTGACCATGCCGGGACGTCGGTTGCATCGAGAGTGACCGTGGTTCCGCCGTTGAGAAAGCCAACCTGGAAGGTGTCGACATCGATACCGCCGGATTGCCCCGGCATGATCGTTCCAGCGATCGAGGCGGTTCGCCCGCCAACGATATCTGTAAAGCTCAGAGCATCAGCATTGGTGTTGGTGGAAGAGTTCGAATAATTAGCGTCGGTTTCGACATCATGGAGTCGGTTGAGATTAACCCGCAGGTCGTAGCCGCCGATCGAGTTGCCGCCGCCGCGTTCGACTCGAACGTAGTAGGTCCCATCCGAGGGTACCTGGTAGCCGCTGATGTAAGCCGTGTCTCCCGGACCGCCGCGGAAGTCGTTGATCAGCGAACTCACCCCATCGCCGGCATCGTTTAAACGGTAAAGACCAAGATAGGGATCCAGGCCGCCACTGATCGGTTGACTGAAGATATCGACATCGTCTCCGGCGAGTGCGTCAAACTTCCACCAGTCCACATCGGTGGTCGGATCGATCGAGCCAAGACCGACTTGGCTTCGCATCCAGCCGGTGCCATTGGCGGTGTCCGATTCGAACGTCAACTCGGT
>NZ_JAJKFQ010000025.1:0-3882 GCF_020966635.1 Stieleria sp. JC731
ACTATCAAACCGTTAATTCACTTGCGGCGATCATCAAACACTTGCCACGTGAAATCAGATGCGCCGGATTCAGCGGCGTTGAAGACAGGCGATGGTTATTGCAGTCACAACCACCCGTGCGAACGGTGGGCATAACCGAGTTGCGGCGATTGACAAACCACTTCAAACACGCCGACTCCGCAACTTCGGTTCATGCCATGGTTATCGGCCATTCTGTATCAGGACGAAAGCTCAACCGTCCCACCAGCGTCGCTTGGCGGATCACCCAAATGATACCCATTCGCTGGCTGTGTCGCGGTGTAGCGGATTCCAGCTTTGTGCAGCGCAGACATGGCACGAAACGCGATGTCGGCCCAATGCTGCCTATCATCTTCAGGCATGTCTCGCGGGAGCTTCCGCCATTCGTTCGCTATGAAAGCGATGGTGTCCGGGTGGAGCCAAAAGGCTAAGCGCCCCGCAATTTGTTCTGACGCCGCGTCGGTGCCACCATCATCACGAAGTGAATTGCGTGCGGAGATCAACAAGTTGCGATAGTTTGGGTCGACAACTGGAATGAGTTGACGCTCAAGTAGGCAATTCAGATTCCAAAGTGCTCTTTGCTCGGCTTGGTCTTCCGTTCCAAGCAAGTCCGTATCAGTGAACCGTGCGAGGAAATCGAAGAGAACCAGTGCCTCATCTTCGGTGAGTGTAATCGTGATATCCGGCATCGTTGCTGTGCTACAGGCTCCTCAGTCCGATAACGGTCATGGTCACCGAGTCGGCGCATTTGAGATGAAACTAAAACCCAAAAGTCGTCGACTCGCCGACTTCGGTGCACCAACAGGTTCGCGAGGTACACACGACCACGGTCTGCACCACATCGCTGTTGATAAGTCTACCCGATTCGAATTGCCAAGGGGAACGAGCACAGATATATCGGGCGGCAGTTTGGGCGTTTGTTCAGCGATCTGGAAATAGCAATCAAACCGTGACATCAGGTGCGATAGACAGGAAACTGCTGTCCAATGAACGCGGATGGGATTGCTAAGCCAACATCGACAAACGGTAAATGCCTTTGCGATTGATTGCCCCTGTTGTCCCTTGAAATCCCAAGGGCCGCGTTCGCAAACGACAATCAAACCGTGAATTCAATTGCGATCAATAGGAAACTGACGTCTTGCGAAATCAGATGGGCCGCGATCGGAAACAACTATCAAACCGTGAACTCAGTTGCGGCGATCATCAAACACTTGCAATGTCAAATCAGATGGGCCGGATCAAAACGCCATGTACTTCAAAGGGCGATAATCAAACGAGAGAGAGATGAGTCATCAAATGGTTCATCTACCCGCGCGAACGATTTCGATCACGTGGCCGCCGCAAACGACTGACCACTTCAATGAACATAACTCGGCGGCTCACGTGCATCGAGTTGTTCGCGGTCTACCCTGGACGACAGTTTGCAGTTCGCCGCTGACGACAAGTTTACCCGATTGGCATTGCGAAGGGTAACGAGTGGCGACTTGGCAGTTGGAACGTCAGGCGTCGGATTGCCTTCAATCGTGCTCGTGCTCAGCAACGCGGTGCTCGAACTCGTAATCGGTTGCCAGGCGTCGGCTTGTGTTCATCGGCCAAGTCGACCGCGCACCAATCAAACCGCGACATCAACTGCGATCAATAGGAAACAGAGGCTCCGTGAGATCCGATGGGCGAGATTCGATCGCACCATTAAAGCCGTCGACGAAACATTCAAACCACGAAGTTCGCGAAGTACACGAAGATGGGATGGGCATGACCACGGGCGTTGGTCATTGCGGTCACAACCATCCGCGCGAACGGTAGCGATCACCGAGTTGGCGCGATTGAGATGAAACTTAAACCCAAAAGACGTCGACTCGCCAACTTCGGTGCATCGCATTGTTACCTGTTTTCTTCGAGTTCCTGCGGACCGCCGTTGGACAATACCGCGTTCCGTACAGAAGCCGATATAAATCCTAGACCTGCCCCGATTAACCCAACAATTGGCGAAACCGGAAAGATTAATAGTACTGCGGCCAGCGCGCTATTGCCACAGCGTGGGGTGTTTGGCGGAAGCGTTGCCGCGTACTGAATGTCAGCATACAGGCCGTATGCACCGAGCGCAACCATCGGGCTGCATGCAATGGCGAATCCGATCGCTGCCCATCGTCCTCGACGGGCGCTGATTGGCATTGTTGGCCCGCATGCATTGCTTGACGGTTCGAATGGATTGCTGCTCATGTAGGGCAGGTTCAGAACGCAATTTTGTCGAGGGAGATGAAGTCAGTCGAAAGTGTGTGATGCTGGCAACGTCAGGTCAGATACCAGAGACAGGTAACGTCAGGGATCACGCGGTCGCCGCGAGTGATCCTCCACTTCATTAACCACGACTCGGCGACTCGTCGTGCATCCCATTGTTACGCCATTCTCGTTCAAGACATCGCACGTTTCCAGTCGCGATCAAACCAGAGGGTAAAAGCAGAGATGGTAATGGACATCGCAAAAACGAGCCCGAGAAATCGGACTGCGGGTCCCAATTGGGTTGAGCTCCAGACGTTGGGTGGCGGATTCGTGAACAAGGGATCCCTGCCAAAAAGGGACTCGTATAGCGGAGGAAAGGCCAGCAGCACTACACCAAAGTAGGCAACTGTGACTATCGAATAAGCGAAGGCAGGCCAACTGACACGGTCTTTCACACGTTGGCGTAGAGGATCAAGTTCGCAAAGGGCGTATACCACTGCCAGCACATAAACCAGCAAGAAAGATAGCCAGTAAAACTCAAGGGTGCCCCTGTTGATCCAATGTCCTGGGTCTGAGAGGACGTGCGAATCAGAAAAGTTGATGAAAGCAAGTGGAACAAAGAATCCAACAAGTAGCAACGCAAAACGAAGAGGGGTTTTCAAACTCAGGTTACGTGACCTTCTTTCTGGCGTAACGTTTACGATCAGCCGGCGGCGACGAACGATCAACCATTTCAAAACGCCCGACTTCGCCGCTCGGTTGCATCGTTTGGTTCTGCCACGATTTCGCGTTGATATTGGATAGCGTCAACGTCCTGGGCATCGCATAGTACAACATGGTCGTACGACTGACGGTTGGCGTCAATTGGAAGTGATGTAATGACTGACGGAAGTCCATCGGGAAAGTCGATTACGGCGATTTGATGGTGCCCGTGTTCCAACGAAGGGGCCGCAATTCGTCGCCAGAAGACTCCGAACTGCAATACAGCGATTGTCGATTCGATCGGTAAATCGTTGACCGGATCGAAAGCAACATTCCATTTCGTATCTGCGGGAATGTCAGCGTAAGCAAATAGCACGACGAATGGGTAGCTGGATGGTGGGATTGGAGCGTCGATTAATCGCAATATGTCCGCGTCAGAGTAGTTGCGATGGTCACTGTCGGGATTGGTGGTCACATAATCACGAACGTTCTGGCAGATGTCGGCCCATGCTTCGCGAGAGACGCGTTCAGCTACCATCAGATAGCGTTCATTCGGCGGTGTGTCTGCAATTGTTCGCATGACTCATTGGCAGAACGGCGATGGTCACCGAGTCGGCGCGGTTGAGGTGAAACTAAAACCCAAAAGTCGTCGACTCGCCGACTTCGGTGCACCAACTGGTTCGCGTGGTACCCACGACCACAGTCGGCACTACATCGCTGCTGACAAGTCTACCCGATCGGAATCGTGAAGGGGAACGAGCATAGATATTTCAGCCGGCGGGCAGGGCGTTTGACCAGCAATCTCCAAGCCGGGACAAAACCGTGACATCAGAAGCGATCATCAAGAAACTGACGCATCGTGAATTCCGATCGGAGTTGTTCAAGCAAGACAATCAAACCGTGATTTCAATTGCGATCGATAGGAAACTGTCGTCTCGTGAA
>NZ_JAJKFQ010000025.1:4080-9232 GCF_020966635.1 Stieleria sp. JC731
CGGACATAACCGAGTGACGGCGGACGACTAACCACTTCAGAAACCCCGACTCCGTCACTTCGGTTCATGTCATGGTTCGCGTGGTACACACGACCACTGTCCGTACTACGTCGCTGCTGACAAGTCTACCCGATTCGAATCGCGAAGGGGAACGAGCATAGATATTTCAGCCGGCGGTTAGGGCGTTTGAACTGCTATATCGGAGCAATATCCAAACCGTGGCATCGAATGCGATAAACAGGAAACTGCTGACCCGTGAATTCAGATGGGTGTTGTTCGAGCGACACGATCAAACCGTGAATTCAATTGCGATCAATAGGAAACTGACGTCTCGCGAAATCAAAAGGGCCGAATTCACGAGCAACTATCAAACCACAAACTCAGTTGCGGCGATCGGCTAATGGTTGTCAGGTGAGATCCGATGGGCCAGATCCAAACGCTTGGAACTGCAATGGGCGGTGACCATGTTGATAAGAGATGAGTCATCAAGCAGCACAACCACCCGCGCGAACGTCCCGCATCACGGGGCGGCGGGAGTAAACGTTGTTTTCAAAAACCGCTGGCCACCGCCGCTCCCGTGCATGCGATGGTTAGCGTCCTGTGTCCAAGTACCAGTGCTCAAATTCCCCGTTCTCGTCGAGCTGCCAACCACGATCTTCCCAGCCATTCTCTGGTGTGAGCATCAGATAGCGGAACGCGAAGTCATAGTTTCCTTTGTTGTTTTCGAGTCGAACGACGCATGTACGCTTACCGCCAATGAATGGAAAGAGGTGCGCGCCATACACCAGGATTCCATCGTTTCGGTAATTCGTCGATCCAATAAAGCCTTGCCATGAGAGTTCGAACCATGTCGCTGCTCCAGTGAGGGTGCATACGTCAGTGCAATGGATCGTCGCGGCCTCACCGCACGACTGCAGCGGAATCGCTGTGAATTCCCGCAAGCTGTCAACGAGGTACTTCCGAGCCGCGTGTAGTTCCGCACCCACGAGCGTTTCTGCAGCTTTCGCGACGAAGACATCATGCATTGTTCTTGGACGCTAACGGCGGACATCACGCGGGACGGGCGAAAGACTCGCAAGCAGACCAATAACCACGACTCCCGTCCTCGCGTGCATGTCATGGTTCGCCGATTCATTTTCGAAACGGAAGGGATGATCTCGTCCAGTCCACGTTGATTGCCCAGAAAAAGGAATCGATCTTCAAGCTGCCGAGTGAAATCGTCTGTACTTGAAGTCAAAGAATTCATGGTTGACCTATGGAAGCAGCAGGTTGCCCGTTGAAAGGTCTTTTTCCCATCCTATTGGGATCCTCCCTTGAGTGTATGCGTTTACATGAAGGTCGAAAAATCTCGCCGCGAGTTGGTCAGCGACATCTCTATACTCTTCGCAAATTAAACCGAATAAGCAGAACGCGTTAATCTCCACCAAGAGCAGACTAGTAAGCCGCTCATTTTGCCCCGCCAAAGCTCTTTCCAGTGGCTGAAAGACTCCATTCAGTTCCGCACGCAATAGTCCAGCTACCTCGTTTCTATTCGGAAATTCAAGGTTTGATTGTCTTGATGCGATGGCCTGCTGATTGATGGAAACGTTGATTCGTCGCGACGCCTTGCCGTGCATGACCTTGTAAGCTGGCTTTTGCAAAAAGTCAACCAACTCCGGCAGCGGGGGAAAGCACTCGACATGCCACGGAGCTTCACGCAAGTCGGTTACGATCTGTTTCGTATGTGTCTGCAAACGGTGTGGCAAAATAGACTCAGTGCACTGTCGGCGAACGACCGCGATAACCGAGTCGCGGCGATTGATTTTCCATTGTCAAAAACGGCGACTCCGCGACTTCGGTTCATCGCCTGGTTCGTCGGTCTTTTTGCGACGGTGGCGAGCTCCCATCCAAGAGCCAATCTCGGTAGCTGCAAACACGCCAAACGGAAGGCAAGCAAGGTTACGAACAACGAACTGTGTTGTCGTGGGGTCACCGCCAGCGGAGACGTTACCGAAGATCGGCCCCTCGCTGACCATATAAATCAAGCCGAATGCTCCGAACGCGATCGTACAGGAAAGTACGGGCCGCACCGAATACCGCGAATAAGCTACTAACCCAGAGCATAGCATTGCAGATAACCAAAGCGTACTGGACCAGACAAAGTTCTCGTATGCGCGGAACGGCCTGTCAAGCAACGCCACGAACACGATCCAACAAACCAAAGTGAATACGCAAGCGCAAGCAGCTGTTCCGAGCATGCGGATCACTTGCGGTCTCGCGGAGACGCAAGCACCAGTGCGAACATTTGACGATGGTGCGTACGGGTTCATTCTCTCAGTGAATTCGTGAGAAGATTCGGTGTCACTCAATCCGACGAACGGCAGGGTTCAGCGGGGCCGCGCGAACGACTCACCACTTCGCAAACATCAGCTCGCGGCCTCCGTTGCAACCCATGGTTCGCCGCACTAGCAGTGGAAATATGCCACCACACACCAGCGACGTTGATCAAATCATACCGGGCGCATGATGCGCGGGCAAATCGTCGAGCAGGTCGCTGCGGCAAGCCATGTCGCCCGAGCAAGATTGAACCGTTCATTGATCAATAGTATCGCGTCGGTCAGCAGGTTCAATCGTTACGGTTCCCTCGGCGTAGTGAATGCCGAATGCTTGATCAGGCGTTTGTGCGGCGAGTTCGCCGGTATCGTAGTTGATAGAGATCATAGGGATGCGTAAACCAGCGATCGGTCCAATCCCGATTCCGATACCAGCATTGGGATAGGCGAGTTCGATGTCCCGCGCAAGACGTTCCCAGGTCCCTACACGAAAGACGCCACGTCCCGAATGCGTGATGGTCAGCATGAACTCTCCGGTCGGGTCAAAGCCCAAAGCAACGAGGCCACCGATGTTCAGGAATTGCTGTGGCATAGGTTTCAGTCGGCGAACGGCAGACATAACCGAGTGACGGCGGATGACTAACCACTTCGAAAACCCCGACTCCGTCACTTCGGTTCATGTCATGGTTCGCGTGGTACCCATGACCACAGTCGACACTACATCGCTGGTGACAAGTCTACCCGATCGGAATCGCAAAGGGGAACGAGCATGAGTTTTTCGGCTGGCGGGTAGGGCGTTTGATCCGCTATCTCGGAGCAGAAAACAAACCGTGACATCAAATGCGATCAACAGGAAACTGTTGCCCCAGGAATTCGCAAGGGAATTGTCCAAGCAACACAATCAAACCGTGAATTCACTTGCGGCGATTATCAAACACTTGCCACATGAAATCAGATGGGCCGGATTCAGCGGCATTGAAGACAGACGTTGGATATCGCAGCCACAACCATCCGCGCGAACGGCGGACATAACCGAGTGACGGCGGATGACTAAACACTTCAAAGACCCCGACTCCGTCACTTCGGTTCATGTCATGGTTCGCGTGGTACACACGACCACAGTCTGGATCACATCGCTGCCGACAAGTCTACCCGATTCGAATCGCGAAGGGGAACGAGCATAGATATTTCAGCCGGCGCATAGGGCGTCTGACCAGCTATCTCGGAGCAGAAAATAAATCGTGATATCAAATGCGATAAACAGGAAACTGCTGACCCGTGAATTCAGATGGGTGTTATTCGAGCGACACGATCAAACCGTGAATTCAATTGCGATCAATAGGAAACTGACGTCTCGCAAAATCCATTGGGCCGCGATCACGAGCAACGATCAAACCGAAACCTCAATTGCGCGATCGGCTCATGGTTGTCAGGTGAGATCAGATGGGCCAGATCCGTCAGTATCGAAAACAGGCGTTGGTTATCGCAGGCACAACCATCCGCGCGAACGGCGATGGTCACCGAGTCGGCGCGGTTGAGGTGAAACTAAAACCCAAAAGTCTTTGACTCGCCGACTTCGGTGCACCAACAGGTTCGCGAGGTACCCACGACCACAGTCGGCACCACATCGCGGCTGACAAGTCTACCCGATCGGAATGGACAAGGGGAACGAGCATTGATATTTCGGCTGGCGCATGGGGCGGTTGACCTGCTATCTCGGAGCAGAAATCAAACTGTGACATCAAATGCGATACGGAGGAAACTGCTGTCCTATGAATTCAATTGGGTGCCGTTCGAGCAACACAATCAAACCGTGAATTCAATTGCGATTGATAGGAAGCTGATGTCTCAAGAAATCAATTGGGCCGAATTCACGAGCAACTATCAAACTACAAACTCAGTTGCGGCGATCAGCTAATGGTTGTCAGGTGAGGTCAGATGGGCCAGATTCATACGCTTCAAATTGCAGAGGGCGATGACCAAGCTGGAGACAGATGGGATATCAGACAGTTCACCTACCCGCGCGAACGATACGGATCACGTGGTCGCCGAAGACGATACACCACTTCAATAAACTCAACTCGGCGACTCACGTGCATCCGCTGGTTCGCCCATGCTTCGTGTCAACTATTGACGCTCGGGTCAGAGTCTTCAATGTACAGCAAGTTATCGCGTGGAATGTACACCCGGCGTCCGTCTTCTCGCTGCAAGACGATCCATCGATTGTGAGTATACTCTTCGTACGCAGGCTGGTTGTCCTCGTCCGCCATTGGGGTAGTGAATCCAACCAGAAGGCAGCGTTCAAAAACTTGGGTTGCTGATTTGTCGTACGCGATTCGAAAGTAGAAATCGTGCGGTTTTGTGAAGTCAATTTCTTGGACATTGGCTGGCGCACGCGTACCACCGATCTTGGGAGGACGGACCGGCTTTGGTTCTTCCGGTTTTTGCCACGGCCATCGCCATCCGGATTGTTTCATGTTTTTGGTTCTAACAGACTAATTGCAGGGCGAACGTCCGCGATCACCGAGTCGCGGCGGTTGACGTTCCATTGCCAAAACGCTCGGCTCCGCGACTTCGGTGCATCGCATTGTTATCCCGCGTATTCGCGAAGTATTCCGAGTTCCGATAAACGTTCAACGTATAGCAATCGGTCGGACGGTTCAAAGCAACAAAACACGATCGTTTTTGGATAGCTATGCTCCGCAAGCCAGTCCAGACATGTTCGGATCGCAATTTCACAAGCGGGTTGTTGAGGGAAACCGAAAGCTCCGGTGGATATGCACGGGAAGGCGATGGAATCGCAGTCCTGCTCGTCCGCAATTTGCAATGCTGCACGATAG
>NZ_JAJKFQ010000025.1:9387-11822 GCF_020966635.1 Stieleria sp. JC731
CATGGGACCGACAGCGTGAATTACGAAGTTTGCCTTGAGGTTGAACCCAGGCGTAAGACGGGCGTTTCCAGACGGGCAGGGAGCCAGTTTCTGTGAGGCAGCAACGAGCTTGGGACCCGCGGCAGCATGGATAGCACCATCGACGCCGCCGCCACCGATCAGTAGTTCGTTTGCGGCATTTACGATGGCATCAACATCGAGTTTCGTAATGTCGCCCGAATGAAGTTCAATACCAGGCATCAATCTTGCTCAACGGGATAACGATTGACATAACCGAGTTGCGGCGAATGACCAACCACTTCAAAGACATCGGCTCCGCAACTTCGGTTCATGTCGTGGTTCGCGAAGTACCCACGACCACAGTCGGCACCACATCGCTGCTTACAAGTCTACCCGATTCGAATCGCCAAGGGGAACGATCATAGATTTTTCGGCTGGCGCATACGGCGTCTGACCTGCCATCTCGGAGCAGAAATAAACCGTGACATCAAATGCGATCAACAGGATATTGCTGTCCCTTTAGATTAGATGGGCCGTGATACGCAACGATAATCAAACAGTGAATTCAAGTGCGAGCAATAGGAAACTGACGTCTTGCGAAATCAGATCGGCCGCGATCGGAAACAACTATCAAACCGTGAACTCAGTTGCGGCGATCATCAAACACTTGCCATGTGAAATCAGATGGGCCGGATTCAGCAGCATTGGATCCAGTCACAACCACCCGCGCGAACGGTAGTGGTCACCGAGTCGGTGCGGTGAACGTGAACTCAAAACAAACCCGACTCGCCGACTTCGGTGCACCACATGGTTCTGGCTCGTACTGAATGCACGAGCCAATAGTCATACAACGGTCTTTCGATAACCATTGAATTTTAGCCACGCTCTGGAGCCTCTCGCTGACAAATGAACTGGTTTAATACGCCCACAACAAACGTTAGTTCCGCGCTGTCAGGTGCCGGGTCCCCTGACTTTGGCTCCTGTTCACTATATTTCGCCCTCAACAACCCTTGCCATCCGAGCGACGGAGAACTTTGGAACTCCGTAGCCATCCAGTTCGTAAACCCGCGAAGCAGACCGTAATTTGTAGCGCAATCGTATCCATCCAAGAAAGCAATCGCAGTATCAAGACTGACTCGGTGAAGGTACATCCGAGGACGTTCAATGAACGAATCAATGAACTCACGGTAATCGTTTTCGGTTCGCATCACAGTTTGCTGCAAATTCGATTCAGTAGCCAGAACGGCAGAATTCACGGGGGACGGGCGAAAGACCCGCAAGCAGACAATTTAACACGACTCCCGTCCTCCCGTGCAATTCATGGTTCTGCCTTTCTCTGCGGGCGTGTCGAGACTGGAAGCCGGACAGTGGAAATAGCGATTCGCAATTCGCCCGATTCCAAACGACGATAGACCTACCAACGGCGCGGTAACGATCGTGAATACGATTGGGATCAACAGGTATGCTTCGGTAGCGTGCGGATCTCTGCTCGGCTGAAGAGCGATGGTATACATGAAATACATCAGGAAAAGCAAATCCGTGATGACAGCAGTGGCGATTACCGCAAGAGCGAATGTCGACACTATTCGTGCGATGGCGAACGACACGACGCAGACGACAAGAGCGACGAGCAGCATCCAGAGTAGTACGTAGATCGGATTTTGACCGCCACCATCCGAAGAAACAAAGAATGTCGTGGCGAGAACGCCAGCACCGGAGATTGCGAGGTCTCGTTTCGTTGCAGCCTGCAGTTTCAATCCAGAATCTCAATGGCAGAACGGCGGACATAACCGAGTGACGGCGGACGACACACCACTTCAGAAACCCCGACTCCGTCACTTCGGTTCATGTCATGGTTCGCGTGGTACACACGACCACAGTCTGCATTACATCGCTGTCGACAAGTCTACCCGATTGGAATCGCGAAGGGTAACGAGCATAGATTTTTCGGCCGGCGCATAGGGCGTTTGATCCGCTGTCTCGGAGCAAAGATCAAACCGTGACATCAAATGCGATATACAAGAACCTGCGGTCTCTCAAATTCAGATGCGCGTTGATCAAGCAACACAATCAAACGATGACTTCAGTTGCGATCAAAAGGAAACTGGTGTCTCGCGAAATCCATTGGGTCGTGTTCAGACACGACTATCAAACCGTTAACTCAATTGCGGCGATTAGCTGGTAGTAGCCACATGAAATCAGATGGGCCAGATTCAGCGGCGTTGAAGACAGGCGATGGTTATCGCAGTCACAACCATCCGCGCGAACGGCGGACATAACCGAGTGACGGCGGATGACTAACCACTTCAAAAACCCCGACTCCGTCACTTCGGTTCATGTCATGGTTCGCGTGGTACACACGACCACGGTCTGCACCACATCGCTGCTGACCAGTCTACCCGATTCAAATCGCCAAGGGGAACGAGCATTGATAT